>NZ_JBFUCA010000079.1:0-11838 GCF_056405475.1 Polaromonas sp. P1_G4 | reverse complement strand
GGTGTGCAGTGTGGCTCCCGAAAGTCCGTCTCGGTTGACGCAGGTCAAGTGCCCGCAGCGGCTGCTGGCTCATGCTGCCGATAACTCAGGAGCCTGCTGTGGCCCAGTATCACGCACGCCCTTTATCTATTCTGGAAGATGCCCTGCCATTTATCGCCATCCGGGAAAGCTGAATGAGGCACTCACTTAAGCCAGGGTGGCACAGATATGTAGTCACGCCAACCGACCAACGTTGGGGCCTGCAGTCAACACTTCACTTTAATGATAAGAAGAGACAGACAATGAATTTAAAAAAACACTTGGAAAACCGCTACAGGCTGCTCTCGATGGGACTGCACTGGTTCATGCTCTTCTTGCTGGCGGCGGTTTACATCTGCATGGAGGTCAGCGAGGCTTTTCCCAAGGGAAGCGACATACGAAGTGAGCTGAGGACCTGGCACTACATGCTGGGCCTGTCTGTATTTGTTCTCGCCTGGCTTCGCCTGGTGATTAATCTCTGGACTCGCTCCCCACCGGTCGCTCCAGCGCCGCCACTTTGGCAAAGCCAATTGGCCCGGCTGGTACAGGCAGGGCTTTATTTACTGATGATAGGGATGCCCCTGGCCGGGTGGCTGGTACTCAGTGCCCGTGGGCAACCCATTCCTTTTTTCGGGCTGCAATTGCCCGCGTTGATGGCCGGCAACAAGGATGCGGCGGACTGGATCAAGAAAGTCCACGAAGCGGGAGCGACTGTTGGGTATTTTCTGGTGGGCCTGCATGCAGTGGCTGCCCTGTATCACCACTACATACTGCGCGATAACACCCTGATACGCATGCTCCCGGGCCGCCGCTGATTCCCCCTTGCAACGAAAGACAAAGCATGAGACACATTGAACGGCACAGAACCTCACGCATCGGCTGGCTCCGCGCGTCCGTCCTGGGCGCCAATGACGGCATCGTATCCACCGCCAGCCTGATCGTGGGGGTCGCCGCCGCCAGCGCGACTCATGGCAATGTGCTGATGACGGGCGTGGCTGCCCTGGTGGCCGGCGCGATGTCGATGGCCGCGGGCGAATACGTGTCGGTGCATTCGCAATCCGATACCGAGAAGGCCGACCTGGCCCGGGAGCATGCCGAACTCGAGAAGGATCCCGCGGCCGAACATCACGAGCTGACGGCTATTTATGTCGCGCGCGGGCTGGACCTTGCGCTAGCCCGACAGGTTGCGGAGCAACTCATGGCCCATGACGCCCTGGGTTCGCATGCGCGCGACGAGCTGGGCATTTACGACGACATGGCCGCCCGGCCCCTACAGGCCGCGCTCGCGTCGGCAGCCAGCTTTGCGTGCGGCGCCCTCTTGCCGCTCGCCGTCGCCGCGGTGGCGCCCGGCGGCACGCTGATCTGGTGGGTGTCTGGAACCTCTCTGGTATTTCTGGCATCCCTGGGCGCGATGGCCGCGCGGGCGGGCGGCGCCGCAGTTCTGCCTGGCGCGTGGCGCGTGACTTTTTGGGGTGCACTGGCCATGGGCGTTACCGCGGGTGTAGGCGCGCTGTTTGGCGCTGTGGTTTAAGTCTGCTGGCGAACGGACACCTTTTGATGCCCATGCACAGTCACTCCATGAACTTACCCTCCACAAGGAGTGAGACCGACGTCGCGGAATTGGCCGGTTATCGGCATCCGCGCCCAGYGCCTGTCGGACTCAGCTTGTCTGGGCCGTCGCGGAGGATTCCCTGTGAGCGCTGAAGCCGCTCCGGACATCTTCYGGGCGGATACGCGTCGAATGCCGCCGGATGCGGTTCGTTGTTTCGATTTCAATCCGGGATAAATGTAAGGTCGATCAAAGATGCTCACACACGGCACCATCACCACTGACGGCATCGCGCATACCGGCGTCATCCGCGCGCATGAAGAAGCACATCGTTGGTCGCAGCCCGAGGCCATGGGCTTTCTCAAGATGCCGACACGATATCTTTTCTTTACCGGAAAAGGTGGGGTCGGCAAGACATCGCTGTCCACCGCCACGGCGCTGGCGCTGGCCGACGCGGGGAAAAAGGTTTTACTGGTCAGTACCGACGCGGCATCGAATCTCGACGAAATGCTGGGCATCGAGCTGCGCAACATCCCCACAGCGGTGCCCGGCGCTCCCGGGCTGTCGGTATTGAACATCGACCCGGACACGGCTGCAGAGTCCTACCGTCAGCGTGTGCTGACCCAGATGGACGCGCGGGCCAGCGAAGCGGAACTTTCAACGGTTCGTGAGCAGTTGTCAGGTGCCTGCACCACGGAAATCGCATCGTTCGATGAGTTCGCATCCCTGCTGTCCGACGATGCGGACCACTTCGACCATATCGTTTTTGACACGGCGCCGACGGGACACACCTTGCGCCTTCTTAGTCTGCCCAAGGCATGGAGCGGGTTTCTGGATGGCAACGACCGCGGTGCATCCTGTCTGGGCCCGCACTCGGGCCTGAAGATGCAGGAGGAGCGGTTCAAGGCGGCGCTAGAGGCTTTGGGCGACCCGGCTAAAACGACGGTGATTCTGGTTACCCGGCCGGACCGGGGCGCGATTGCGGAGGCGGCGCGCACCTCTGGGGAACTCCTGGCCTTGAGCCTGAACAACCAGCGGCTGGTGGTCAATGGCGAGTTTCACGCCAGCGATGCAGCCGATGCGGTGGCGGCGGCCATCGAGGCTGTCGGGCAGCAGGCCCTGGCAGAAATGCCCTCTTCCCTGCGTGCACTGCCGCAGGACAGAGTGCCCTTGAGGGTGTTCGACACCGTCGGCTTGCCGGCCCTGCGCGCGCTTCTTGCGGCAGACACCGGTCGCATGGCGGCCGGCAAGACGCTTGCGGCAGAGCCCGTCGGCCCTTTCCCGGGTCTGGACGCCCTGGCCGACGAACTGGTTGCGAGCGGACACGGGCTGATCATGGTCATGGGCAAGGGTGGCGTCGGCAAAACGACAGTAGCCGCCGCGCTGGCCCTTGGACTGGTCCAGCGCGGCAAAACCGTGCACCTGAGCACCACCGATCCTGCGGCCCACCTTGCGGGCACGATAGGGGGCGAAGTGCCGGGCCTGCGGGTGGACCGCATAGACCCCAAAGTCGAAACGCAGCGCTACATCGACAAGATCATGGCGGCCAGGTCACCCGGCCTGGATGCGCAGGAGCAGGCCCTGCTGTTGGAAGACCTCCAGTCGCCGTGCACAGAGGAAGTGGCCGTGTTTCACGCCTTCTCGCACGTTGTCAGTGAAGGACGCAGTGCCTTTGTGGTGCTGGACACCGCACCGACCGGCCATTCCCTGCTGCTGATGGACGCCACCGGCGCCTACCACCGGCAGATGATGCGGGAGTACGAAGGCCAGGGCGCAACGCGCGTTGTCACGCCATTGATGAGGCTGCAGGATGCGGCGTACACAAAAATCATTCTGGTGGCCCTGCCGGAGGTGACCCCGGTCTCACAGGCCGCCGCCCTGCAGGACGACCTGCGCCGCGCCGGCATCGAGCCCTATGCGTGGGTGCTCAACAAGAGCGTGCTGGCGGCCGGCACCACGGACCGCTTGCTGGCGGCGCGGCTTGCCGGTGAGCGCAAGCAGATGGATCGCATGGCCGGCGGACTGGCCAAACGGGTCTTCATATTGCCCTGGCTGATCCGTCCGCCGGTCGGCGTGGTGGAGTTGTCCAGACTTGTGGCGAAAAAGTGAAAAGGTTGATACATGACTGGAGTGAATCCCTCGGACTGCACCACGGGACTCAACACTGTCAGGTCCAACAACCGGAATCCTCGCGGCCATTTAAAACGGGCTCGATGCCTGCGGCCCAAGCACCCGCACCGCAAGACCGCCCAGCTCGGTCGAAGCTTCAACTTGCAGCCGCATCCCATGCACGGCCGCGACGCGCCGCACAATGGACCAGCCAAGGCCGCTACCGCTTTCGGTGTTGCCGGTCACCCGGAAAAACCGCTCACCCAGCCGCTGGAGTTCGCCTTCGGTCATGCCCGGGCCGCTGTCTTCCACACGCAAAACCACCCGTCCATCCTGCTGCTGAACCGACACTTTCACGCGCGCCATCCCAGGGCTGTATCTCACCGCGTTGTCTACAAGGTTGCGCACCAGCACGGTCAGCAGAATTTCGTCGCCCTGAAGATGGCAGGATTCCGCGGCGTCCAGCTCCAGCGTTTGGTTTTTACTGATGGCCTTGGGTGCCAGCTCTGCGACCACGCGCCGTACCAGTGCACTCATGTCCACGGGCGCAGACGCCGGCATTGCAACAGCGTCCAGCCTCGACAGGGTGAGCAACTGCTCCACAAGCCGGGCCGCCCGGTCGCAGCCCTCGAGCGTGTTGTGCAGCGCTTGCCTTCGCGGGCCTTCGGCGGTTTCGCCCAGCGCCACCTCGGCCTGTGCCCTGATGGCGGCAATCGGTGTGCGCAATTCATGGGCGGCATCGGCGGTAAAGCGCCGTTCAGACTCCAGCAGCGTCGCTATGCGCACAAACAGGGCGTTCAGGGCATCAACCATGGGCACCATCTCCGATGGCACGTCGTTCAGGGCAAGCGGCAGTACAGCCGCCGGTTGCCGCTCGGCCAGCGCGTGGCCCAGCCGGCGCATGGGTGCAACGCCGCGGTACACGGCCCACCACAGCGCCAGGGCAAGCAAAGGCAGAGCCAGCGCCATGGGCCACAGCGTGCTGCGCAGCACCGCCAGCAAGATGTCGTTGCGGGAGCCCGTTTGCTCCCCTACATACACCTGCACGTCGTCCTCTGCGCCATAGGTGGCAAACACCCGCCACGCTGAACCGGCCATCTGCACGGTGGTGAAGCCGGTTTTGAACTGTTTGCTGCGCTCGACCATGGGCGTGACAGGTGCGTTGGCAGAACGCAGCGTAAGCCGGTTCTCATGAAACACCTGGAACATCACTTTGGGCGCGTAGCGGTGCAGTGTGGGCGTATCAACGCCACGGTCGCCCTCCTCCAGCTCCTGTGCCTGCTGCACCACCAGCAGGGCGGCGGCCTGGGCCAGGTGGCCATCAAGCAACTCGTCAAGCTCATGGCTCACATCCAGCCATGTCAGCGCCGCGGTCGCCAGCCAGACCGTCAGCACCACGGAAAGCACCATGGCCGTCAGGCGGCCCTGCAGGGAGTGCGGCCGCGGAATCACGATTTCGGCGCGTCGCGTTGCAACATATAACCGACCCCACGCACCGTGTGGATCAGCTTGCTGCCCAGCTTGCGCCGCAGGTTGTGGACATGGACTTCCACGGCGTTGCTCTCCACCTCCTTGCCCCAGCTGTAGAGCTGCTGCTCAAGCTGTTCACGGGAAAGAACACGGTTGGCACTGAGCATGAGCGCCTGCAACAGGTCAAATTCGCGGGTAGACAGTGTGACGAACTGACCGGCCTGGTGCACGGAGCGGGCGGCCGGGTCGAGCACGACATCCTGCACACGCAGGCACTCCTGCGGTTGGCCGTGAGCACGGCGCACCAGTGCCCGCAGGCGGGCGGCCAGCTCCTGCATATCGACCGGCTTGACCACATAGTCGTCGGCCCCGACATCAAGCCCGCGTATGCGGTCCGGAACCGCGTCGCGGGCCGTCAGTACCAGCATGGGCGTCAAGAAGCCCGCCCGCCGAATAGCGCCCAGAACCTCCAGGCCGTCCTTGCGCGGTAATCCGAGGTCGAGCACGGCTGCGTCATAGACCTGTGCGCGCAACTCGCGTTCTGCGGCCGTACCATCGCGAACCCAGTCAACCTGAAAGCCAAGCTGCCTCAGGCCGGACTGCAGGCCGTCACCAAGCAGCATGTCGTCTTCAGCAAGCAGGATGCGCATGTGGCAATTCTCCCATTTGTTCCGGGGGCGCTCAGTCGTCGTCACCCTCCAGGCCGGCAGCTTTCGTCGCTGCCGCGGGCCGGTCCATCAGGCGGCCCGAGGGAGCGCCTTGCCATTGCAGCCACCAGAAGCCCAGCACCGCTACAAGCATCAGGATTGCCACGCTGAGCCAGGCCCGTGCAACTGCGTCCTGAGGGCGGCCGGTTTTGTAGCCGGTGACCATGGCCCAAACCAGGTTCTCACGGTGCAGCCAGCTGGCAGCCAGCACACCGGCAATGTGCAGCCCCACCACCGCCAGCATGGTGTTGGCGCCCAGCTCATGCAGGTCTTCCAGCCAGCCGCCGCCAAGGTCGTTGTAGGTGGCCCAGCCCGTCGCGGCGATGAGCGCGGCCAGCCCCAGGAGCGCCACGATGGCCATCGCGCCGGCCGGATTGTGTCCGATATGGTGCTCCGGCCGGCGACGCAGCAGGGCACGCAGGTAGCTTGCCACCGCGCGCGGGCCGCGCACAAAGCTGGAAAAGCGCGCGTAACGCGTGCCGACCAGACCCCAGAGCACACGAAAGATCACCAAACCCGCCATGGTGTAGCCCAGCATGACATGCAGCAGTCGCCAGCTTTCGCTTTCGGCGGTGATGTAGGCCCCCGTAAAACTGAGCACCAGCAACCAGTGGAAAACACGCACCGGCGCATCCCAGACAAGTACCCTGCCCCTACCTTGGGCCTGGGCGGGTATTTCAGCCGAAGGGGTTCCCGCCGTGTCAGCGGGGGATGCGGATGTCGCGCTCATTGAATTCTCCTTGGTCAGCTCGTGTATGGCAGGCGATRCAGTTGGCTGCGCTTTTGACCGCCGGCAGTTTCCAGGTGGCGGGTGCCACCTCATCGTGTTTGCGAATGAACCACGCGGAACGGGTGATGCGATCCTGCGGCGGCTCTTGTCTCACGCGTTTGTAGGTACCCGCGTGCGCGTCCAGCCAGACGGACAGCTCTTTGACCGTGGCCGCGTCCAGCGAAGCGTCGGTGCCGTAATGGTTCTTCAGGTTGCCCATCACGCGCTGCCACGACGCGGCTGGCAGCATGCCCGGCGGGTAAGCCACATGGCACGCCGCGCACTCCTGCTGGTACTTGGGCAGCAGCGGCACCAGACTCCCGCCATCGGCCAGCGCGGTGTGCGCCACGCCCACGGCAGCAAGCAGGCCGGCGCAGTATTTGTATAAGCGGGAACGAAGGCGGCGAACCATGATGTTTTCCTTTCCGGAGGGTGTGTTGCCCGCGTCAGGGCTTGAGCGTGAGCAGCCAGCTCAGCACATCGGCCTTTTCGGCTGCGCTGCATTCGCGGCCCAGCACGTCGTTGCAGTTGCGGCGAAACCATTTTTCGGTTTTCGCTGCATCCGTGAAACGCACAGGGTTGAAGGCCGGCGCCAACGGGCCAATCGACTTGCCGGTGGATGCATGTTTGCCGGCCTGCGTGGGCACAGCGCCATGGCAAGAGGCGCAGCTCCATTCGCGGCCCTGTCGTGTGGTAAACAACTGCTGGCCCCGGGCCGGCACGGCAGCCGCACCGGCCTGGGCGGTGTAGCCGCCCAACATCTCCGCCGGCGTGGCTGCCTGGGCAACCTGCGTATATACAGTGCCGGCGAGGCAGGCTGCGGCGATTGCGAGGTAGAGACTCCTGCAGCATGGGKGCGGCGACGAAAAGTTCATAGGGGACACCTCTTTCTTTGAATGACTTCATGATGCTGCGCCGTCCTTAGGGTTTTCTTAAGCGGGATACGCTGTGCCCGAAATTGCGGCCGCATGCGGCGCCAACCGTGTTTGATACGCCCGCTTGACCGGAATCAAACGGAGTTCCCGATCCCGGCCTATCCTCTTCCCATGCACACCGCAGACGATGCCCTTCTGCCCGCCCGTGAACTGGTTTATGCGCTGGCCGGTGTTCTGCACGCGCGGATCATGGAGACGCACATCTCCTGGGTGCTGCTCGCGCGGGACAGGGCCTACAAAATCAAAAAGCCGGTGCACCTTCCTTTCGTCAATTACGCCAGCCCGCAAGCCCGGCTGCGGTTCTGCGAAGAAGAGGTCCGCCTGAACCGGCGGCTCGCACCTTCGCTTTACCTGGGGGTCACCCGTATCACGGGAGCGCCGCATTCACCGGGGCTGGATGGCGAGGGGCCGGCGCTTGAATACGCGGTGCGCATGCGTCGCTTTGCGCCGGGCGCCCTGTTAAGCGAAAAAGCCGACGAGGGCGATCTGGGCGCGGGCGACATTGACGAACTCGCCGCGTTGCTTGCCAGCTTTCATGAAAGCGCACCGCGTGMGGAAACCGCCAGCGGTTTCGCAGGCGCACCGCAACGCCGGCAGGCGGCACTGGCCGCGCTCGAAGGCGCCCGGCCGCTTATGGACGAGGCTGCGCACGTCGCGCTCAAAGCCTGGCTCGAGACCGAGGCGACGGCCCTCGCCGCGCTGTGGACCGCGCGGCTGGCGGACGGCCGTGTGCGCGAATGCCACGGCGACCTGCACCTGGCCAATATCGTGAGCCTCGATGGCGGTGTTGCGGCCTTCGACTGCATCGAGTTCGACCCGGCGCTACGCTGGATCGACGTCCTTGACGACATCGCCTTCGTGGTGATGGATCTCTGGGCCCATCAGCGAAAAGACCTGTGTTTCCGTTTTCTCAATGCCTGGCTGGACCGGACGGGCGACCACGGCGGCCTGCCGGCGCTGCGCTTTGCCGTGATCTACCGGGCGCTGGTCCGGGCCCAGGTGGAGCAGCTGCGCGATGCCGGCGGCCCTGTCGCGCGCCGCTACCTGGATACCGCGCTTGCCTGGGCCGCGCCCGGAGATGCCCGCTCGAACGTCCGGCTCTTCATAACCCATGGTTTGCCGGGGTCCGGCAAAACTTTCACGTCGCAGCGCATCGTCGAGCGGGAATGCGCGATTCGCCTGCGCTCCGACGTTGAACGCAAACGCCTGCACGGCCTGGGCATGCTGGAGGATTCGCGCGCCAAAGGCCTGGATCTGTACCGGGCCGAGGCCGGGGCGCGCACCTACTCCCACCTTTTCGCCATGGCGCGCACGGCACTGCGCGCGGGGTACCCGGTGATACTCGACGCGGCCTTCCTGCGCCGCGCCGAACGCGAGGAGGCGCATGCGCTGGCGCTGGACATGCGGGTACCGTTTTGCATCGTGGACTGCGAAGCGCCCCTGGACGTGCTGCGCGCGCGCCTGCTGGCGCGCCGCGGCGATGCCTCCGAAGCCGATGCCGCCGTACTGGATGGTTTACGGAAAACGGCAGAACCACTGTCCGCGCGAGAGCACGCTTTCGTCCAGGCGCTCCCCGCCGGGTGACGCACCTGGCCCGAACTTGCGTTTTATCAAGGCTGAAGGCGCTTGCCGCACCTACAGTGGCAAGAAGGACTGCCATGCAAGAACCTCTCCACGCTGCTACCGCCAATCGCTTGCGCCTGCGCAGGCTGGGCATAGACACCTACCAGGAACCGGTGCTGTACATGCACCGCGACTGCCCCGTCTGCCGTTCGGAAGGTTTCGAAGCACAGTCGCGGGTGGAACTGCGGCTGGACGGCCGCACCATCGTCGCGACGCTCAACGTAGTCAGCGGCGATTTCCTGCCGCCGGATGAAGCTGGCCTTTCCGAGGCTGCCTGGCGCCTGCTTGACGCGCGGCCGGGCGCGGAGGTTTCCCTGCATCATCCCGCGCCGCTTGAATCGCTGGGCCACGTGCGCGCCAAGGTCTACGGAAAGCGCCTGGGCCAGGCGGCCATCGACGCGGTGATCGGGGACGTGGCGGCAGGCCGCTATTCGGACCTGCAGCTCGCGGCCTTCGTCACCGCTTGCGCGGGCGATCACCTGGACATGGACGAGACCATCGCGCTTACGCGCGCCATGGTCAATGTCGGCGAGCGCATGCAGTGGGGCGAAGGACCGGTCATGGACAAGCATTGCGTGGGCGGCCTGCCAGGCAACCGGACCACCATGGTCATCGTGCCCATCATCGCGGCTTGCGGGCTGCGCATGCCCAAAACTTCGTCGCGCGCCATCACCTCGCCCGCCGGCACGGCCGACACCATGGAGACACTGGCGCCGGTGGACCTGGACGTGGCGCAGATACGACGCGTGGTCGAGCGCACCGGCGGCTGCATCGCCTGGGGCGGCGCCGTGCGGCTCAGCCCCGCCGACGATGTTCTGATCCGTGTCGAGCGTCCCCTGGACCTCGACAGCCAGGGGCAGCTTGTCGCATCGATACTTTCAAAAAAGGCGGCGGCCGGCGCCACGCACGTGCTGATCGACATGCCCGTCGGCCTGACCGCCAAAGTCCGCAGCGCGCATGCCGCAAATCAGCTCGCGCGGCAGCTGGAGCAGGTCGGCCAGGCGCTGGGCCTGCGCATGCGCGTGTTACAGACCGACGGCGTCGCGCCTGTGGGCCGCGGCATCGGTCCCGCCCTCGAAGCGCGCGACGTGCTGGCGGTGCTGCGCCGAGAGGACAGCGCGCCGGCCGATCTCGCGCAGCGCTCCCTGCACCTGGCAGGGCAGATTCTTGAATTCGGCGGCGCTGCGCCGGTCGGCGGCGGCATCGCGCTGGCCACCGCCGTGCTGGAGGACGGGCGCGCCTGGAAGAAATTCCAGGAAATATGCGAAGCGCAGGGTGGCCTGCGCGAACCCCCGGTCGCCGCCTGCCGGCAGCCCGTGCCTTCGCCGCGCGCCGGCACCGTGATCGCCATCGACAACCGGCGTCTGGCCCGCATCGCCAAACTCGCGGGAGCGCCCACCTCGGCCTGCGCCGGAATCGACATGAACGTGCAACTGGGCGCGGTCGTGGAGCGCGGCCAGCCCTTGTTCACGCTGCACGCCGCCTCACCGGGCGAATTGGCCTACGCACTGGAATACGCCACCACGCAGGCCGAGGCCGTGCATGTGATGGAGGACGCGCGATGAAGCGCGAACCGATGGTGGTCCTCGCCCTGCCCGGCGGCGCGCCGCTGGCCACGGCGCTCGCGCGCAGCCTGCGCTGCGGCTGGAGCGAACTGGCGCTGCACCACTTTCCCGACGGCGAAACCGGCGTGCGCATAGACGCCGAGGTCAAGGGCTGCCGCGTCATGCTGGCCGGCAGCCTGGACCAGCCGGACGCCAAGACCCTGCCTCTGATTTTTGCGGCGGACGCGGCGCGCGAACTGGGCGCCTCGCAGGTCGGCCTGGTGGCGCCCTACCTGGCCTATATGCGGCAGGACAAGCGCTTTCATCCCGGCGAAGCCGTCACCTCGCGCAGCTATGCCCGGCTGCTGTCCGCGTCGCTGGACTTCCTGGTGACCGTTGACCCGCACCTGCACCGCGTGCACGGGCTGGACGAGATCTATTCCATCCGGACGCAGGTGGTACCGGCCGCCCCCACGATTGCCCGCTGGCTGAGCGGTCACGTCGCATCACCCTGGCTGATCGGGCCCGACCAGGAAAGCGCACAGTGGGTCGCCGAAGTGGCCAGGCTGGCCAACGCCCCCTGGACCGTGCTGCGCAAAACGCGGCGCGGCGACCGGGACGTGGGCGTCAGGCTGGCAAGCCCCGAACGTTGGCCGGGGCGCGTGCCGGTGCTGCTTGACGACATCATTTCCACGGGCGAAACCATGCTCGCCGCGACACGCCTGCTGGTCAAAGCCGGGCTGGGCGCCCCCCTGTGCATCGCCGTGCACGCGCTGTTTGACGCGCAGGCCCATCGCCGCCTGCTCGAAGGCGGCGTGTCACGCGTGCTGACATGCGACACGGTTACCCACCCCTCCAACGCCATCCGCATGACGCCCCTGCTGGCCCGTGCCGTGCGCCAGCTCAGCGCGACCGCGGACGCAGGAATCCGTCCGAACTGAAGCCCTTGGCCCCACCAACACCCCAGGAGACATCACATGACAACCATGAGCAAAATCGCCCTCGGCCTGATGGGCAGGCTGCGGCCTCTGCCCGCGCTGGGCGGCGCGGCCGCCGTGATCACCCTGCTGCCGCCCGACAGGCAGGGCGGCCTRCCGCTGATGGAGGCCCTGGC
>NZ_JBFUCA010000078.1:0-11864 GCF_056405475.1 Polaromonas sp. P1_G4 | reverse complement strand
GCGCCTTCCCAGGACGCCGCAGCAAAGTAAGCGCGGGTGTTCAATGAGTTGCCGAAGCCTCCGTTGTCCGAAATATTTTTACCGTCGATCAACTGGAATGCGGCGTCAGTGCGGCTTCCTGCCCCCAATGCGTCACCGGTGGGAAGGCGAAATTGCGCACCGGCAGACCCGATGCTGCCGCCGGAAGTCTGGAAGCCGACGGCATCCAGCCCGCTAAAGAGGCCGGTACGTCCCGCGGCTGCGTTCAGGTCTACGGCGTCGTTGAGGTACCACTGTCCACCAACACCCCGGATGGGCGTGGCCGGCACCGATACCCGCCCGGTACCACGGGCGAGCCGGGTGCTGACGGTATTGATGTCGCCCGCGTTGTGGTTGGCAAACCAGCCGCCGTCCAGCGGCAGGGCGCGCTGGTCAATGCGCCAGGTGCTGCCGCTGTTTTGGGCCTGGTTGCCCGGCGCATTCGACTGCTGTTGGACCAGGTTGGCATTGATCGAGAGCGCGCCGTGGTTCGGTGTGTCCACGAAGCCGCCTATGCCCAACGCGCGGGAGGTGGTGTCGCCACCGCCACCGTTCTGCTTGAACAGGGAATAGTCAACACGCCAGCTTCGCGGCCAGCCAGCTTCGTTGTATTCGCTGGCCTTCAGCTGAAGTCCGCCGTCAGGGTCCGGCAGGCCCTCCATAACGCGGTCCACATAAGGCTGGCCCTCAGCGGGCGGAGCCGTTGCCTGGGCCAGGGCCGCAGCCGTTGCAAAACCGGTCCCAAGTCCTGCAAGGCCGATGCGCCACCACTTGAGTGGCAAGGAAGAAGGGATGATCGGCGTGTGCGCTCGTCGCTTCATGGGGCGAAGCGCTGCTCAATACTTTGTGTTTGGCCTTTGCCCCATTCGAGCTTGCCGCGCACCGTGACGGGATAGCGGATCTGCGCCGCGGTGTCCTGGTCTCCCGGGCGAGTGGCACTCAGTGGGATCGTGCGTGTCTCGCCGGGAAGTATGGGGGTGTTGGCTGGCGAAAATTCCAGTGAGGTATTGGATGCATCGGTGCCGTTCAGGAAGCCGGTGACACGGCCGTGGGCCGTGCCGCTGTTGCGGATCTGCAGGACGGGTGTGGGCTTGCCGTTCACGGTCTGGACGCCCGAGCCGGCGACGCTCAGCTCCGGTGTGGCGCCGCCGATGGTGACGTACACCACCACGCCGAGACGCGCGGAAAATGGGATGGGGGGGCCCGACTCCATGCGGGTAACCTGCTCCTGGCCTTCCAGCATGATGGCAAAGCGGCATTCACCAGGCTTTGCATCGGGGGGCACATTGACTTCAAAGCGAAACCGGTAAGGACGCCCACCCGCAACGGTGAGTTCGCGCCGCTCGATGGCCACCCATGGTCGGCAGCTGCCGGGCCCCAGTTCATCGTTAAAAGTGACGGAGTTGTCCATGCCAAGCCGCCAGTCCGCTGTCCTGATACTGAACGTTGAGGAAGCTGACGATGCGTTGGTGATTTCCATGATCTGGCGCAGACGCTCGCCGGGTTTGACTTCGAGTTCAAACCGGGGAGGCGACACTGCCAATGCAAATTCGCTTGCCATTGCGCCAGGCGCAATCAGGGCGAAGGCCAAGCCAACAAGGCCAGCCGCATACTGCCGCAGGGCAAGTAACCGGAGACGGATCATTGCGTATCTACCTCGAAATAAAACTGCAGGGCCTGGGAAGACGTCAGCGCGCGCCCATCTGTTCTGAGAATCAGCTCAACGGTTTCTTCCAGGGTAGCCRCACTGACGACACCGTCGAAGATCAGGGTGCGGCCGCCAGATCGCAGTGAGCCAGGCAGCAAACGCCCCTGGGTTCTCCAGGTAACAAAGATGGGCTCGCCCGGGACCGGGGCGAGCCCCATGTAGAGCCTGACCGGCTGGGTCAACCAGCGCGAGAGGTTCAGGCGAAGCGCAACCCGCAGGCTGGCTTCCACCGAGTTGTCGGCCCCGCGGCCAGGAACCAGCTGCCGCCAGCGCATGGGGACGACGCTCTGGGTCGCGACGGTGCCGGTGTCATCCACGCGGGTCGTGGTGGCGGCTGCGTGTTGTGCAGTCAGCACGTTGGCAAGCAGCAGGAGGGCGGCAAATCCGATGAGGTGTGACAGGCTGACCGGTCTTTTCATCATCATGGGGAGGTCAGGGTGTAGCTGACGCGGCCGGTAAAGGTGCCCGAACCCACCAGTTGGGTATTGGCGTAGTTGAACTGCAGACAGCTTTCAAACCAGGTGTTGCGTGTAACGCTGAGCAGCGTTTGTGATGCACCGCCTACAAACGTTCCGCTG
Organism: Polaromonas sp. P1_G4; assembly: GCF_056405475.1. Taxonomy (NCBI): domain Bacteria; kingdom Pseudomonadati; phylum Pseudomonadota; class Betaproteobacteria; order Burkholderiales; family Comamonadaceae; genus Polaromonas; species Polaromonas sp. P1_G4. Next base: position 9,560 of record NZ_JBFUCA010000078.1, on the reverse strand, counting down.
GGGATGGTGGGAGTCGGGTCTTGTGCGCCGCCGGAAACCCAGGAGATGGTATTGAACGGAATGGTGTCGCCCGTGGCATTGACCAGAGAGGCCGGTGCGGTGGCGGTGAGTGTGGCGTTGGCGCCGGTGCCCGGTGTGCGGTAAAAGCCGCCGACGTAAACCTGCGCGGGCACCGTGCAAAAGGCAAAGCTGTCATAAGGGCTGGCCGTAACGGTGCTGTCGGTTGTCATGGCGCTGGTGCCGGCTCCGATGTTGGCCGCTGGAATGGTGACTGAAACGCGATTGATGGTGGAATTGTTGCYGGGCGTACCTCCGGAGCTGAAATTGCCGCCGGTCATGGTTCCGGCGCCTACCTGCAAAAACAATGACTTGGTGCCTGCTGTGATGGTGACAACAAAGGCCTGGGCGCCCGCGCAGGCCAGAGCGCCGGCCCCCAATGCGGCGACGCGCAGCACTTGCAACACACTGCTGCGAGTGGGCACGAGGAACAGGGGTTGGGTGCGCATAAGTACCACTTTACGCTAACTCAGAAATATCAACAAAAATAAAAATGGCCCCGACAAGCGGGGCCACTTAAGGATTTATGTAATCAGAGTTGTGTAGCGGTGTAGGTAACGCGGCCATTTTTTGCGATGGTGCCGCCGTAGGTGCCCGCTGCTGGCAAGGTCGCGTTGAGGTAGGTATAGGTCCACTTGCCTTCGACGCGGACCAGCTTGTTGGTAGCGGTCAGCGTCGTTGCGGTACCAGCACCGCCGCCTGCGCCCAGGTTGAACGCTGGGTGGGTGATGGCGGCATTGGTAAAGCCGGCGGTGGTGGCGCCCAGTGCTGCGCCGGCCACGTTGATCTGGCTCCAGGGAATCACTTCACCGGCGGTGCCGGTCGTCAACGGGCCGGTGGTGGCGGAGTTGAGGCTGATGTTGCCGCCGTTGCCATACACGCGCACTGTCACTGCACCTGCGGTCAGGTCACCGCCCACGCCAGCAATCACGGTGCTGTCGCCGACGTTCGCGCCTGGGACCGTGAAGGTAACGCTGTCAATCGTGCCATCGGTTGCCGTATTGCCGGAGCTGGTGCCGACACGCAGGAACAGCACTTGTGGAATGACGATGGTCATGTCCACGCGAGCGTTCGCGGTCGAACCGACGATGGCAGGGTTGGTGAATGTGGATTCGGCGTGGGCGGTAGCGCTCAGCAAGCCGGTTAAGCCCAGGGTGCTGACAAGAAGGAGTTTTTTCATGATGTTTCCTAAGGATTAAGGTTGAAGTTCAGAGCTGYGTGGCGGTGTAAGTAACTCGTCCGTTTTTGGCGATGGTGCCGCCGTACGTGCCGGCTGCGGGTAAGGTTGCGTTGAGGTAGGTATAAGTCCACTTGCCTTCGACGCGGACAAGTCGGTTGGTGGCCGTCAATGTGGTGGCGGTACCAGCTCCGCCGCCTGCGCCCAGGTTGAATGCTGGGTGGGTAATGGCGGCATTGGTAAAGCCGGCGGTCGTGGCTCCCAGTGCGGCACCGACCACATTGATCTGGCTCCAGGGGATCACTTCACCGGCGGTGCCGGTCGTCAACGGGCCGGTGGTGTTTGAGTTGAGGCTGATGTTGCCGCCGTTGCCATAAACGCGCACCGTCACAGCACCTGCGGTGAGGTCGCCGCCCACACCGGCGATCACGGTGCTGTTACCCACACTGGCGCCTGGAACCGTAAAGGTCACGCTGTCGATCGTGCCATCGGTTGCCGTATTGCCAGAGCTGGTGCCGACACGCAGGAACAGCACCTGCGGAATGACAATGGAAAAGTCCAGCCGTGCAGTCGCTGTGGAACCCGTAATTGCGGGCGTGGTAAATGTGGACTCTGCATGCGCTGGCGCTGCCGCCAAACCGGCCAGGCCCAAGGCGCTTGCTAAAACAATTTTTTTCATCAAGGTCCTCTCTGCGGTAATAAGAAGGTGAATCGGGTGTTCAGGCTTTTTCTGAACGTGAATGGACTGTAACTAGGCGTTTCGAAAAAAGGTGGCTTTACATTCGTAACGCGGGCGACAAATGGTAAATACGTCACGCTTAAGTCATTGAAAACAATGGATTTATGCGAAATGGCGACAAGAAAGATGGGGTTTGGCTTGGATGTAACGAATGCCATAAGCCTTCTTCTGTGACATATTTCCCAGAGTGGTGTAACGAGTCAGAAACAAATGGCGTTTGTCTGCCAAGTGGTGCTTTTCTCTGTTCCTCTCTGGAACTACCGCGTCGCTTGAACTGGTCGAACACTCGTTGTATGAGAGGCAGAGCTGGTMAATGAAGGCTGTAGCACGCGCTATTCGAGCGAGGCCTCAAAGTCAAGGCGGGCTTCATGCAATCAGACGGCGATGGTGGTTGGATTGACTGGGCAAGTCGTATGCGCTTTAACCGGAAGAGGTCCACGCAAGGGACGTCGGTGGTGGTTGGTTGCCCGTGATAGATAGGCAGGTAGGCACGCCACTGGGATCGCGTGGTGCCCTTGTGTGGCGTGCATAGCAGCGCAGGCAGCTGATCGACTGCGCGCTCGCTGGCGGCGGCTTGCGACGGATTGCCGGCGGAATCGCCAGGCACACAGCACACCGGCGTTACGGTTGTGTGCCGGTCGAGGCGCGTTTGAGTGTGGTGCGGAGGCGCGGGCAGGTCGCGCCTCGTTTGCGCGAGATTTGCTATGCAGCCGTCACTGCATGCCGGTTGCCGACAAGGGCTTGAAGGTCCTGCTCGCGAGATGCAAGTGCGGCAGGATGGAAACCTGGTGTCGCCAGGCGGCGTGTGAGCCGCTGATTACCAGGAAATGGTCAATTCAACCGGGTCCCGGGAGTTCATGGGCTTGCCTGCCACCACAGCAAGGCGGCTACCTGCAGCGGAATCGGGCATGGCGTTCATGCGCTGGATCTGGCCGCTTTTGCTGGTCGATGCTGCGGCGATAGCCTGGATATCCACAGTGGATGGGCAGCTGATGCGCAGGGTGCCGGCCTGGCCGTCTGGCTGGCCGCGATGGGTGCAGCGATGATCTGCCGTGACAGCCTCACTGAAGCTGCGCAACATGATGGTGACACCAAAGGAGCCGGATGTTTGCGCCAGGGCTGCACCATGAATTCCCAGCAGGGACTGCGTGGCCAAGGCGGCGACAAAAGCAAATTTGATGATCTTCATGGTGCAACTCCTTAAAAATATCAGTTGTTGCAGTCATGCTATCGAATTTGATAATTTGAATCAATTGGTAAAAGTCACCTCATAACTGTTAATTAGTGACATTTCACACAAATTTGATTTATTAAATTAATTGATGAAATTGATGTTTTGTTGGGGTTTTCTTCAATATGGGGGTGCCAGCCTTATATGAGCCGCGACAAGGCTGTGGAATGCTGGCCTTATTGGGCATAAAAACAGCAAAGCGCTCGCTGCCGGCTGGCGGCAGGAGCTTGCTGACGGGTGCGCCAGGGATGCGCGTTAGTAGGTGACGGTGACCGTAACCCCGGTCTGGGTGGCAGTACAGGTGGCTGTAGAGCAGGTGCCTGCCTGGCCGGCTGCAATGGTGCCTGTCACCGTATAGGGCTGAGCCCGGCCATCGCCCGTTGCGCTTGCACCGCTGAGTGCCAGTGTGTAGTTGAGGCCCAGCAATGTGCCCGCTGCCGGTGATAGCGCCAGGGCATAACTGGTGCCGCGAGTGCAGTCGACCGTGAAGTTCATGGTACTGGTCTGGGGGGTGGGCGCAAAAGAGATGTAGTCCAGTGTCAGTGTGGAGGGCGAAATGGCGCCCGGGGCGGTATTGCCTGACGCCACCTGCCCCACAAAGCATTGGGCGATGATGCTCACGGTGGGTGTAAAGGTCGTGGTGGCAACGACGGGGCCGGCAGTGGCTAGCTGAAGGGTCGTGATAAAGGTTTCGTCATAAATGCCTGCCGTGTTTCCGGTTTGTCCTGCCACCACGCGGAAGTTGTAGGTCAGCGTGGTACTGGCACTTAGCGCAGCGCCGAAATTCAACGTTCCATTCACCCGCCCGGTGCCGGTGTTGATCCAGTCGGTCGTGGTCGCATTCTTGTAGATATTGACATCGAGCCGGTCGGCATTGATGGTGCCGCCGCCGTGACGGAAAACCCGGCGGGTAAGGCCCGTGCGGCTGCCGTAATCAATGCTGACCCAATAAGTGGTGCTGTTGGCGTCCGTCGACAGCCTGGTGCAGTTCACAGTGATGGTGCCGCTGGCATTGGCGGCGGCGGCCCCGTTGGTGTAATTGAGGTCTACGGATGTGGCTGCGAGTGTGCAGGTAATGGCTGCTTTGGCTTGCAGCGCGCAGGTGCACAGCAGGGCTGCCAGGGCTATGCGCAATGCGTAAGAGACACTCATCGATGGACTCCGTTAATCGCCCGGGCCTTCGTTGGCGGGACGACTCCTAACTGCTGATGGTAACGTTTTGTAGCAGTACTGTGCATGGTGCCGTATTGCGTCGTTCCCGTGGGTACTGGTGTCGAAAAATCGTGACAAAAATCACGCTGACGGAAAACAAGATGGATGTTAGTAAGTAATGGTCAGGGTCCGCGCCTGCGTGCTGGTGCACATGCCCGTTGCACAGGTGCCGGATTGGCCGCCTGGGATGGTTCCGTTGATCGTGAAATTCTGCGGGAAGCCGGTACCGGTCTGACCTGCTGGATTGCTCAAAGCCAGGGCGTAGTTGAGCGCGAGCAGGTTTCCTGCCGCCGCGTCCAGCGCCATGGTGTAGGTTTCGCCGATGGTGCAGCGCACGGCATAGGCCGTACTGGCCGTGGCCGCGGCGAGTTGAAAGGAGGCGTAGTTGAACTGGATATTGCCCGGCGGCGTGCTGAGCAGGCAGACGGACTGGTTGTTGATGCTCACGGGGAATGTGGGGAAGACATCCACGTTGCCGGGGCCGTTGTCATAGCGCAGGCGCATGGTCACGGTATCGGTGAAGAGTTTGGCGCTCTTGTTGAGCCCGGCCGCAATGCGGCTGTAGAAGACATGGGTGGCACTGGCTGTCAGGGCGCCGCCGAAGTTGATCGTTCCGGCGAAGTCAGTGGCCGTGGTTCCGCCCCATGCGCCGTTGCCTGGTGCCGTCCTGTAAAGCTCGTAAGCGATCCGGTTGGTCTGGCCGTTACCGTTGACCGCCTGGTTGGTGTTGCCTGTGGGGTTGAAACCGTTATCGGCCTGCAAGGTGTAGTCTGAGCTGGCTGAATCTGTGGGGCCGCGCGTGCAGTTGATCGTCACGGTCCACGCGCCGTCTGTGGGATTCGGGTCGTTCTCAAAGTACACCGTCTGCACAGGCGTCGCCGTGGCGTTGCAGATCAGCGCGGCCCAGGCCGGTGCCGCGCCCAGAAGAGTCAGGCAGGCCGCAGCGGCGAGGCGCCAGGGTTTGGTGTCAATCATCGTTTGACACCACTGCAGCGTACCGGGCCTACCCGGGCGATATCCTCAAGGTTGCCGGGCGGCAACTCCACCGCAAATGTGCAGGTAGCCCCGTTCCATTTCAGGCGCAGGCGATTCTGGGCCTGCAGGCCGGTGACAAAGGTCTCGCCGCGGCGAGCGGTAAAAAACTCTTTCTTGTCGCCGATCAGCTCAACCTCTGCACCCGAGGGCGCCGGCTCGCCATCGTCCAGCTCAATACGAATCAAGGCGCCCCGTCCTGAGCGGACGGGAAACGCGATCTTGACCGCCCCCCGAAGCGCCGGCACGGCTTCGAGCTCGATGGAGTCGAGTTCGGCGCTGATCGGCAGCTCGCTCGGATCCAGGCGTACGCTGTTGCGCTGGAACGGTAGCAGGCGCGGCAGCAGCGCGACGCCGTCTGAATTGGTTCGGGTCAGGGTACTGCCCTGGAAGCCCACGCCCACGTTGGCATAACCTGGCACCTCGACAATGGCAAAGCTTTCCTGCACGCGGCGAGTGGCGAAGACTTGGCCTTCGGCCGCCACCATGCCCCCGATCAGGCCCAGGCGCAGGTTTTGCTGGCTCTCCCCATTGCTGACGTCAGCCGAAAACAGGCCTTTGGTGCCCTGGTAATAAGCGCCGCCTTCCGCATAGCGGCCGTCCGCACGGGAGCCCAGCGCCGTTCGCCAGCCCCAGCCGGTTTCGGCACTCACTGCTCGGCTGGCGTTTACATATCCTTCGGTGCTTCCACTGCGGGTAGTGACACCTGCGGCGATGGTGACCCGATTCTCAAGCGGCACGATCAGGGTGGCGCCCACTGAAGTCCCCGAGCTGATGCCGCTGAGGCGGGTGGCGCTCAAAGTCAGGGCTGCGCGTTGACCGAGGCGCAGGGTGTAATTCACACTGAGTGTGTTGAGCTTTCCGAGGTCGTAGTTGTCAAAGCCAGCGTAACTCACGTTGAAGGCGCCGAAGTTGTCGCTGCTGTAGCTGTAACTGGCGGTGGTTTGCAGGCGGGGCGATGGCGTATCAATACCGATTTGCCGGTAGCCGCGCGATGCGCCTTCCGCGCTGAGCGACACGCCGTGCCGCAGTCCGCTGCGCTCGACCCCGACCATCCAGTTGGTGCCCTGGCCAGCCGCGTCGCTGCGGCTGGCCGAAAACGCCGTCTGTCCCAGCATCTGGAAGGGCAGCTCATAGCTGGCGCCGGCGCCGGCACGCATCAGAGACTTCGACCATTCGCCGTTGGCTTCAACCGTCAGGCTTTTGCTCAGGCCCTGGCGCCAGAGGCCTGAAACGAAGCGATCCCCATAGTCGGCGTTCTCAATCCCGAGGTCGCGGCGTACGGCCCCCAACTCAAAGCTCCAGTCGCTGAGGTTTTCTTCCAGCAGGTTGGCATTGCTGAAAAATGATTGGGTGACGACGGTTTCCCGGCCCARGATGTCACGTACCACCACTCGGGCTTCCCCGGCGCCGGTCAGTGCGGGAAAGTTGTCGATGCTGAAGGGGCCGGATGGGACCTTGGAAGTTTGCCGCAATGCGTCGTTGACATAGAGCTCAACGGTGCTGGGCGCCGCCGACAGGCCGGTCACGGTGGGAATCGGCTGGGTGACAAAGCCAGGTTGCAGCGAGAAGTTTTTGCTGAACTGTATGCCGCCGAAATACACCTGGCGTCCCGAAATTCCGGTGCGCGTACTGCTGTCACCCAGTCGCAGGGAGCTGTTGCTGTCCAGGAAGTTGCGCGTGTAAGTGGTTTCAAGCCTGCGCCATGAGGCCCTGAGTGTCGGGTCCTGGCTGATGAGGTTGCGTCCCACGTAGCTGCTGGTCAACAGCCCCATCTCCCCCGACACGCCGAATTCAGTCAAGGCGCCCAGGTCCTTCGCATCCGTGGTGCTGCCGGCTATGCGGCTGCGGGTGGTGATGTAATTGAGGTCGTAATTCGCAAATGCAGCGGGGATCGACGGCGACAGCGGGGGACGCATGGCGGATTCCTGCGTCAGGCGCACGGCGTTGAAGGCTGYCGGCGAAAACACCAGATCCACTGACTGGTCGGCGAAATTCAGCCGCGCTTCGAATCCCGGAATAGCAGACAGCGGAAACCACTTTTGGCCCTGGAAATCAACGTCCTGCGCGCTGGGCCGATGGTTCAGCCGCCACTCTTCAAAGGCATCTTCCGGCGCATACAGGATGCCGTTGCGCTCAAGCAGGGTCCAGACGCCGCCCTTGGTGCTGTTGATGAAGACTTCCAGCGGAAGGAGCCGGTCGCTGGATGACCGGGCCGCTGGCGGCGCATTAGAGGAGGCGGGTGTCTGGGCGTGTGCCAGCAGGCCGCAACAAAGGCCTGCAATGCCAATCGCTACGGGGTGTTTTCGTAAAGTCCACCAGCGCCTCATTGAAATCGGGTACCAAATCAAGGCAGCGTGATGCTGGTCGTCAGGCTTTGTCCGTCATCAAAGGTCACCACCAGTTGGGCGTCCCCTTTTGTAAGGGCCTGCTCTGCCTTAAGCCCGACCGTTTTACGGGCACCGGGCAGGATGTAACTGCCACCCTCAAACCGGGCCAGGACTTGTGTGCTACGCGTGACGGTCGCTTCCCGTATCTGGGCGTAAGCCGTACCGGTATTGCTGCATTGCAGGTTGAGGGTTTTGGCGTCCGCCAGCTGGTTAGTGCAACTAACCTGGCGTTTGGCCACAGGGGGCGTGATGAACACGGGCATGCTCAAGGCCAGCGCGATGGGAACCTGAATGCCAGTTGCGGGTACAGCTTCAGGAACTTCGCGAATGATCATGCGGTAGGTCAGCTGCCGGCTTGCATCTGCGGGCTTCAGCAGGGCAAGGCGTACCACTTGCCGGGCCTTGGGTGCCAGCTTGATGATGGGAGGGGCCAGGATCAGGTCTTCGGTCAGGACGAGTTCGTCAGTGCCGTCGGGTTTCTGGGTCCAGGTGTTGATGTCAGCCTGCAGCACGACTTCGGTATCGGCTTCGTTAGACAGCGTGACGGCGATGGCCCGATCGCGCGGGGTCATGTAAAGCCGCACCGGTGTCACCGAAAAAACGCCTGCCGTGGCAGCCGCCCAAGGCCCCAGCAGGCTTAGCAGGAAGGCGTAGGTAACAAGCTTGCTTCGGCGCTGTGAGACGTTCATCCTCAGAAGGATACCAGCATCTCTACCGATTTAGAGAGGTTACCGGCATGGGCAACGTGCAGTGCCGTCACGGTACCGCGGTCATCCTGAAGCCGCAAACGGGCCTGTTTTTCAATCGCCGCGGCATCTGTGTCAAGGGCGTAACGCCGGCTTTCGATTTCCCAGCCGTCATCCGATTCTTCGTCGGCCGTGGCCACCTGGCGCTGGTCCTGGAGCCGGCAGGTATAGCGGGCGCCAGGGTCGTTGCGGGACAACTCATTGCGGCAGTAGTCGGGCAGCAGGGAGTCCCGCGTGGGCCGGTAACCGGGCATGAAGCGGGCATCCCCTAGGCTGCGGAYTTGCGAGATATTGACAAAGACATTCGAATTGCAGGTTACCTGCACCGAGGCACCGCTGCCGCCAGAGCCGGTGGCGCTGGTACAGGCGTTGCCATTGCCGGTGGTGTTTCCCGGGACGTTCAGCGTGATCTGGACCGACAACTGCCCCGCCGCCGCGCCCGCGAAGCAGGCAGCAGCGGCAAGCATCAGGAGAACACCGAAGGCGGCCTTGCGGATCATGACTGTCGACGTGGCTGACATCAAGCCCGGGGGGCGATCAGTAGGTGATCGTCAGGGTCTTGACTTTGTTGGTCGCAGCGGTATTGGTGCAAGTCGCCGTGGCGCAGGTACCAGCCTGGCCGGCGGCCATGGTGCCGTTGACCGTGAAGGCCTGGTCGGTGCCGTTGCCGGTGCCGGCAGCAGCGCTCAGTGCCAGGGTATAAGCCAGGTTGACGGCATCATCGGTCACGCCGGAGTTGCTCAGTGCCAGGGTGTAAGGCAGGGAGTTGGTGCAACGAACGTTGAAACCGCCGCCGGTGGAGGTAGCCGCCGTGGTCTGGAACGAGGTGTAGTTGAACACCACGTTGTTGATGACCGCGCCGGTGGCGGCGTTGGTGGAGTTGATCTCGCACTTCGAGGTCAGGTTGATCACCACGTTGAAGGTGCCGGCTGCGGTGGCAGCATAGGCGGGCAGGGTGGCGATAGCGGCAAGGCCG
>NZ_JBFUCA010000077.1:0-11883 GCF_056405475.1 Polaromonas sp. P1_G4 | reverse complement strand
GTACTTGGGTACATTGGCAGGTCACAGATCGCCAATTTTCCGGACAAGAGGCCCCGGCCAACATCGCCGCACAGCGTTGCGTCGAGCCAGGCCTGACGGCACACAAGATCAATAAAGATCCATAGAGATCAGCAAAGAACACGTTAACTCTGAAATCAAAAACCATGCAAGACACCACTTCAAAACCGGGCGGCGACCGTTGGCAATTCTGGATAGACCGCGGCGGCACTTTCACCGATATCGTCGCCAAAAAGCCTGACGGTTCGCTCGTGACCCACAAGCTGCTGTCGGAAAACCCGGAGCAGTACCGCGATGCAGCGGTGGCCGGCATCCGCCACCTGTTGGGTCTGAAAGCGGGCGAGCCGATACGCGCCGACGTGGTGGACTGCGTGAAGATGGGAACGACCGTGGCCACCAATGCACTGCTGGAGCGCAAGGGTGAACCGACATTGCTGGTGACCACGCGCGGCTTTCGGGATGCGCTGCGCATTGCCTACCAAAACCGCCCCCGTCTGTTTGACCGCCACATCGTGCTGCCCGAATTGCTTTACAGCGCGGTGGTGGAGGCCCAGGAGCGTGTGGGCGCGCAAGGCGAGGTGCTTCAGGCGCTCGACGAAGTGCTATTAAAAAAGGAGCTGCTTGCGCAGTACCAGAAAGGGCTGCGAAGCCTTGCGATTGTTTTTATGCATGGATACCGGTTCACGGAGCATGAAAAGGCCGCCAAGCGCATCGCGACCGAGGTGGGTTTTACCCAGATCAGCACCTCGCATGAAACCAGCCCGATGATGAAGTTTGTGAGCCGCGGCGACACCACGGTGGTGGACGCCTACCTCTCCCCCATCCTGCGCCGTTATGTGGAACAGGTCGCCAGTGAGATGCCGGGGGTACGGCTCTTTTTCATGCAGTCTTCCGGTGGATTGACCGATGCGCATGTATTTCAGGGCAAAGACGCCATCCTGAGCGGCCCGGCGGGCGGCATTGTGGGCATGGCCCGCACGGCCGCAATCGCCGGCCATGCCAAGGTCATAGGCTTTGACATGGGCGGCACCTCAACGGACGTGTCGCATTACGCCGGGGAGTTCGAGCGCGAATTCGAAACCCAGGTCGCCGGCGTGCGCATGCGGGCACCCATGATGAGTATCCACACCGTGGCGGCGGGCGGCGGCTCCATCCTCAAATTTGACGGCGAGCGCTTCCGGGTTGGTCCACAGAGTGCAGGCGCGAACCCAGGCCCCGCCAGTTACCGGCGCGGTGGCCGCCTGGCGGTGACCGATGCCAACGTGATGGTCGGCAAGGTGCAGCCGCGCTACTTTCCGAAAGTATTTGGTCCCAATGCCGATGAGCCCTTGAGTTACGAGGCGGTAGAGGCCCAGTTCAACGAACTGGCGGGACAGACCGGCCGCAGTGCCGAGGTGGTGGCCGAGGGCTTCATCAACATCGCGGTCCAGCAGATGGCCAACGCCATCAAGAAAATTTCGGTGGCGCGCGGCTATGACGTGACACGCTACACGCTGCAATGCTTTGGCGGTGCGGGCGGGCAGCACGCCTGCCTGGTGGCCGATGCGCTGGGCATGACCAAGGTGTTTGTGCATCCGCTGGCGGGTGTGCTGAGCGCCTATGGCATGGGCCTGGCCGACCAGAATGTGATTCGTGAGCAGGCGGTGGAGCTCAAGCTCTCGGCCGCCGTGCTTCCGGAAATTGCCGACAAGCTCAACTCGCTCGCTGCAACGGCAGAGGCCGAGCTGCAGCGCCAGCAGGTCAGCACCGGCAGCATCACCACGCATCACCGCGTGCATGTGCGTTATGAAGGCAGTGACTCCGCGCTCATCGTGCCCTTCGGTACGCTGGACGAGATCGAGTCCGGGTTCGAAGCCGCTTACCGCCAGCGCTTTGCCTTCCTGATGCAGGGCAAGGGCCTGGTGGTTGAGGCCGTGTCGGTAGAGTCCGTGGTGGCAGGCGACGCGCCTGCCGAGCCGCGCCACACCACGCATGAGCCGCGTGAAGTACCTCGCCGCGAAACCGTGCGCATGTACTCCGGCGGCCAGTGGCATGACGCCGCGCTGGTGGTGCGTGAAGATCTGCGGCCGGGCGACATCATCTCGGGGCCGGCCATCATTGCCGAGAAGAACGCCACCACGGTCGTGGAACCGGGTTGGGAAGCCGCGCTGACGGCGCTGGACCATCTGGTGCTGGACCGCCGGGCTGAACGAGCCGTGAAATTTGCGGCGGGCACGACGGTAGACCCGGTGCTGCTGGAGGTCTTCAACAACCTCTTCATGAACATTGCCGAGCAGATGGGCCTGCAGCTGCAGAACACCGCTTACTCGGTCAACATCAAGGAGCGCCTGGACTTCAGCTGTGCACTGTTTGACACCGAAGGCAACCTGATCGCCAATGCGCCGCATATGCCGGTGCATCTGGGTTCCATGGGCGAAAGCATCAAGACGGTGATTCGCGAGAACGCCGGCAAGATGCAGCCTGGTGATGTGTATGTGCTGAACGACCCCTACCATGGCGGCACGCACCTGCCCGACATCACCGTCATTACGCCGGTCTACCTTGGTGCGGCCACACAGCCGACGTTTTATGTCGGTTCGCGCGGACACCATGCCGACATCGGCGGCACCACGCCGGGCTCCATGCCGCCGTTCTCGACATTGATTGAAGAAGAAGGTGTGCAGATCAACAATGTCAAGCTGGTGGAACGCGGCGTGCTGCGCGAGGCCGAAATGATTGCGCTGCTCAAAAGCGGCAAATACCCCAGCCGTAACCCGCAGCAGAATATGGCCGACCTGAAAGCGCAGATCGCCGCCAATGAAAAGGGCGTGCAGGAGCTGCGCAAGATGGTGGACACCTTCAGCCTGGAGGTGGTGCTGGCTTATATGCGCCATGTGCAGGACAACGCCGAGGAGTCGGTGCGCCGCGTGATCACGCGCCTCAAAAATGGCGAGTTCACCTTGCCGCTGGACAACGGCGCCCAGATCAAGGTGTCCATCCGCGTTGACGTCAAAGGACGCAGCGCCGAGATCGACTTCGCCGGCACATCGCCGCAGCAGACCAATAACTTCAACGCGCCAACGGCGGTGTGCATGGCCGCAGTGTTGTATGTGTTCCGCACACTGGTTGACGACGATATCCCGTTGAACGCGGGCTGCCTGAAGCCGCTCAAGGTCATCATCCCGCCGGGCTCCATGCTCAACCCGAACCCGCCGGCTTCGGTGGTGGCAGGTAATGTGGAAACGTCCACCTGCATCACCAATGCGCTTTACGGCGCGCTGGGTGTGATGGCAGCCGGCCAGTGCACGATGAACAACTTCACGTTCGGCAATGCCCGCCACCAGTACTACGAAACCATTTCGGGTGGTTCGGGTGCCGGCGGAAAGCTGGATGATGCGGGCAAGCTGGTGTCGGGTTTTGACGGCACCTCTGTAGTTCAGGCACATATGACCAATTCGCGGCTGACCGACCCGGAGGTACTGGAATTCCGCTTCCCGGTGCGGCTGGAAAGCTACGAGATTCGCCAGGGCTCCGGCGGTGCAGGCCGCTGGCACGGCGGCAATGGCGGTGTGCGCCGTGTCCGCTTCCTGGAGGCCATGACGGCCAGCATCCTGTCGAACGGGCGCAAACACGGCGCCTTCGGCATGGCCGGAGGTCAAGCCGGGCAGGTCGGGCAAAACGTTGTGGTCCGGGCGCAAGGCCAGATCGAAACACTGGGCCATATCGGCCAGGCCGAGATGCAGCCTGGTGATATTTTTGAAATCCATACGCCGGGCGGCGGCGGCTTCGGAAAAGCTTGACGCAATGCAGACAGGCCGGTTGGTGCCGGCCTGAGTCGCAGCAAACGCAGACACGTCACCATTGGTTATTGAGCCAAAGCACTTGACAGGCTGCGTTTGATCTTCCTGGCCGGAGCCATTCACCAGTACCTCTTTCAGGTGAAAATCTAAGGGTGGAAAACGCGCCTGCTGATGTGCCCTGGCTTTGGGGCAATCAAGCAGGTGGTGGGCCGCAATTCCCGTCGGGTCTTTTTGGATGAAATCCGGCTCTGGCGCAATCCTGGCAAGCGCAAGCAGCTATCAATTCAGGAGCAAATATGACCGCTTCGTTTATCGACAACTACCGGCTTCTGGCTCAGTACAACCGCTGGATGAATGAACGGCTGTATGACGCCTGTGAAACCCTGACCGATGAGGAGCGCCAGCGGGCCCGTGGCGCTTTCTTCGGCTCGATCCATCACACGCTCGGCCATCTGGTTCTGGCCGACCAGGTCTGGCTCAGGCGCTTTGCGCAATGTGGGGCAGACAACGGCATCCGTTTTACATCGCTGAACTCTGAAGTTGTCGACATGCCGCAGGCCTACACGCTGGACATGGTGCTGTACGAAGACTGGGCCGGGCTGAAAGCCAAACGGCAGCAGCTCGACGGTGCCATCGAGCAGTGGGCTGCCGACATGCCTGAGGCTTACCCGGCCATGACCATGCGCTACGCCAACTCGAAAGGGGTGCAGCGCGAACACGTGGTCTGGAAGGCCCTCACGCATTTTTTCAATCACCAGACACACCACCGGGGGCAGGCCACGACACTGGTCACGCAGGCCGGCGCCGCGGTGGGCGTGACGGACCTGATTGCGCTGGTGTAGAGGCCTTTGAAGTGCTATGAAATAGATAGCTGCTTGCGCCCGACCCTAAAGGGTTGGAAGCCAAAATTAACATAAAAAAACCCGCTATGAGCGGGTTTTTTATGGGTGCGGGCCAATTACTTCTTGGCAGCGCTTGCGGCAGGCTTGGCCGCCTCAACCTTGACTTCGGTCTTGGTTTCTTTTTTGGTGTCTTTCTTGGCGTCTTTTTTGGACGTTACCGCCTCTTTGGCATCTTTGGCCGATTCCACCACGGCATCTTTGGTCGCGATAGCCGCGCCCTTGACTGCATCCTTTGTGGCGATGGCTGCGTCTTTGGCCTTTTCGGTGACTGGCTTGTCGGCCTTCTTGCTGGCTTTGGCATCCGCTTTGGCTTCGGCCTTGGTTTTTGCCTTCGCATCTGCGGCGGCCGGGCCGGTATAGGCGGCACCCCCAACGGTCAGCCCTGCGGCCGAGAACTCGGCTGCGCGTTTTTCTCCAACACCTTTGACGCGGGTGATGAAGTCATCCCAGTTTTTGAACTCGCTTTTTTTGCGCTCGGAGATGATCAGCTTGGAGGTGACGGGGCCGATGTGTTTGATGCCGTCGAGTTCGGCCTCAGTGGCTTTGTTGACGTCGACCGCAGCAAAGGCCGCAACGAGAGACATGGCGGCGAAAAACGCCAGTACTTTCTTGAACATGGAAATCTCCTCAATGATGGATGGGCGAGGTGCGTTATGCACCCTTGTGAATAAAGGTGCTGCTTTTATAACGGGCTGGTCTCAGGCAGCGTTGACCCGCCTGGCGTGATTTGGGCTTAGGGAAACCCTAGGCCTCAGCTGTTCTTGCCCAGCCACTGCATGTAGGCAGTTACACCCGCTTGCACATCGGCAAAAACATGGCCACATCCGGTGGCGCGCAGGGCGCCCAGGTCGGCCTGGGTGTAGCTTTGGTACTTGCCCACCAAGGCCGGCGGGAAGGTGATGTAGTCGATGAGTCCGCCACGCACTGCATCTTCCAGGCTCAGTGCGGCAGCATCCTGTCCTTTGCGCAAGGTGTTTACGACCGCGAGGGCGACGTCGTTGAAGGGCTGGGCCCTTCCGGTGCCGAGGTTGAAGATGCCGGATTGTTCGGGATGGTCAAAGAACCAGAGGTTCACGGCCACCACGTCGTCAATGAAGACGAAGTCGCGCATCTGGCCGCCGGCGCCGTAGCCGCCGTATTCACCAAACAGCTTGACCTTGCCTTCGGCCTGGAACTGGTTGAACTGGTGAAAAGCCACGCTGGCCATGCGGCCCTTGTGCTGTTCGTGGGGGCCGTAGACATTGAAGTAGCGAAAGCCCGCAACCTGGGTGGCTGCGCCTTCAAACCGGTTGCCGAGTTCACGCCGCAGGCGCTGGTCAAAGAGCAGCTTGGAGTAGCCATAGACGTTGAGTGGTCGTTCGAATTCGGGCGATTCCCTGAACGTGTCGGATCCGCCGTAGGTGGCGGCCGACGAGGCATACAGCAGGCGTGTTCCCTGGTCCTGGCAGGCATGGAACAACTCGCACGACAGCGTGTAGTTGTTGTCCATCATGTACTTGCCATCGGGCTCCATCGTGTCGCTGCAGGCGCCTTCGTGGAACACGGCCTCAACCTGGCCATAAGCGCCTTCGGCAAAGAGGTCATAGAAGTCGTCGGCATCCACGTAGTCGGCGATCTGCAGGCCGGCCAGGTTCCGAAACTTGTCGCCTTCAGTCAGGTCGTCGACCGCGATGATGTCGTCGATGCCGCGGGCATTGAGGCCCTTGATGATATTGCTGCCGATAAAACCCGCAGCACCCGTGACTACTACTTTCATGAGGATTCCTTTAACCTGAGCCGCAATTTAATCCGCGGCAAACAGTTCGTCGTAACTGACCGTTGCGGTACCGAACTTGCCAACCACGATGCCACCGGCACGGTTGGCGATGGGCACAGCATCACGAAGGTTCATGCCCGTGGCCGCCATGGCCGCCAGTGTGGCGATCACCGTATCGCCAGCGCCAGTGACGTCGAACACTTCACGCGCCACGGCCGGTACATTCAGCTCACCCTGGGCGTCAAACAGGGTCATGCCTTCCTCGCTGCGGGTCAGCAGCAGGGCATCAAGATTGAGGGTTGTGCGCAGGTTGTGGGCTTTGGTGCGCAGCTCGGCTTCGTCGCTCCAGGTGCCGATCACRTGCTCGAGTTCGGCGCGATTCGGCGTAATGATGCTGGCGTTTTTGTAGCGCGCGTAGTCCGCCCCCTTGGGATCGACCAGCACTACCTTGCCGGCAGCGCGCGCCTGGGCGATCATCAGCACGATATGCGCGAGGCCGCCCTTGCCGTAGTCGGAAAAAAGCACGGCGTCGTGCTGCGTGTGCAGTTTTTCAAATGTGGCGGACTGGGAGGCGAGCACCTCGTTTTCCGGTGTGTTTTCGAAGTCGAGCCGGATCAGCTGCTGCTGGCGGCCGATGACGCGCAGTTTGACCGTTGTTTTGAGCCGTGCATCGCGGCCGAAGTAAGGGGCGATGCCGGTTTTTTCGACCAATGCCTCCAATTGGTGGCTGGCCTCGTCGTCGCCCACCACGGTCAGCAGCGAGGCTTGCGCGCCCAGCGTGACGATGTTGTAGGCCACGTTGGCAGCGGCGCCTATGCGTTCCTCGGTGCGCGTGACACGTACCACGGGCACCGGGGCCTCAGGCGAGATGCGGTCTACCGCGCCGTACCAGTACCGGTCGAGCATGGCATCGCCCACCACGAGGACACGGGCTTTGGCGATCTTTTCAGGGGATAGGGTTGGAACTGTCATGTATGTCTGTTCTAAAACGGCTCACCGCTCAAAGGCTGCTTTTCTTGCCAAGCGGACACCGCGGAACCGGCTTTGCCGGGCCGCCAGTGTCGCCCCCTGCAAGGGGGGAGGCGGAGCGAAGCGCAGCCACGGGGGTGTTCATAGTTCTTCTATCCGGCGGGTCGGGTAGCTGTCCCAGGCCTGGCAGCCGGGGCAGTGCCAGAAGTGCTGCGTGGCTTCAAAGCCGCACGCGGCACAACGATAGCGCATCAACGGCTTGGTTGCCTGACCCAGCGAGCGCTGCACCAGTGCGTGATGGTGCGCATCCTGGAGTTGTTCCCCTTCTATCCATTTGCCGGCGGCGACGAGGGACGCCTGGCGTTCCATGTGCCTGGCATACCACTGGCGTGCCGACGCAGGGTCTTTTTCCAGTTTGACGATGGCTTCAACCACGTCGATGGACGGTGCGTTGGCGTAACTGGTCTTCAGCAACTCCAGTGCGGCGGCTTCCTGGCCGCTTGCCTGGGCGATATTGGCAAGCAGGCCGGCGGCAAGTGGCAGGCCTTGCGGTGCCAGGTCTTCCAGCTTCTGCAATGTGCGCAAGGCATCCTGGGACTTGCCGAGCTGATGCTGCAGTTTGGCCAGGTCAATCAGTGGGCGGGCCGACACCGGGGCCATGGCCACAGCCTGCTGCAATGTCTCCAGGGCCTGGCTTGTGTCGCCTGCCGCTGCGGACGCAATGGCCTGCTCGCAGAGGTAATGCGCCTGCCGGGCACTGAAGCTGCCATGGCTGGAGGTACCCAGCCTGGCGGCGATTTCGGTTGCGTTAGGCCAATCCCGCGAGCGTTCATAAATGGACAGCAACGCAAGCCGGGCCTCTTCTTCGAAGGGTGTACCCTCCAGTTTGCGCAGCGCGATCTCGGCACGGTCCAGCAGGCCGGCTTTGAGGAAATCCAGGGCCAGTGCATGCTGGGCGCGGTCGCGTTCCGGTTGCGTCAGGTCGCCGCGCGACATCAGGTGTTCGTGTACGCGCACGGCGCGTTCGTATTCGCCGCGGCGGCGGAACAGGTTACCCAGGGCGAAGTGAAGCTCGGAGGTGTCGGGGTCGTTCTGTACGGCTTCGATAAAGGCGTCAATGGCCTGGTCCTGCTGCTCATTGAGCAGAAAATTCAAACCCTTGAAGTAGGCTTTGGGTGCCTGGCGGTTTTCGATGCGCAGTTGCCGCAAATCCAGTCGCGAGGCCAGCCAGCCCAAGGTAAAGGCGATCGGAAACCCGAGCAGGACCCAGGTGAAATCAAATTCCATGGTGGAGGGTGGAGGGGTCTTCGGTCACGGTATGGGGGCCCATGGTGGAGGAGGCATATTTGGCCGATCTGCGCTTTTTCCACCAGCGCGGCATCATGACAAGAATACCGAGCGCCAGCCCACAGGCGAAGACACTCAGGACAACCAGCACCAGAGGTGCTCGCCACATCGTGCCAAAGAAAAAATTCACCGAAACCGTTTGCTGGTTATTCAGTGCAAAAGCAAACAGCGTAAAAAAAATGGCTGCCTTGAGCAGCCACATGAGGTATTTCACTTGGTCGTCCCCCGTGGTGGTCTCGCGATTGTAGCCAGACCACCGGGGGAAAACAGCAAGACCTTACTTCGGATCCGTGACCGCCAGGAGCTCCTGGGTACGGGCATCCACCGTTTCCCGCAACGCCTTGCCCGGCTTGAAATGGGGCACCCGTTTTTCAGGGATGGCCACGCTTTCACCGGAACGCGGATTACGGCCCATGCGAGGCGGGCGGCGGTTGATGGAAAAACTGCCAAATCCCCTGATTTCGATCCGGTGGCCGCGCACCAACGCGTCGCTCATGGCATCAAGAATCGTCTTGACGGCATATTCGGCGTCGCGGTGCGTCAGCTGGCTGAATCGGGCTGCCAGTTCTTCGACAAGATCGCTTCGGGTCATGGATAAAGTAGCTGTACAGCGATGCAATCCGCCGGGGACGCATCACACCGCTGCACGGTCGCCTTACTTTTCGTTGTTGTCCAGCTTGGCGCGCAACAGGGCGCCAAGGTTGGTCAGGCCGGCGCTTTCGCGCGAAGACTGCTGGCTCAGGGTTGCCATGGCTTCCTGCTGGTCAGCGTTGTCCTTGGCTTTGACCGACAGCTGGATGTTGCGGGTCTTGCGATCCACATTCACCACAACTGMGGACACTTCGTCGCCTTCTTTCAGCACGTTGCRCGCATCTTCGACGCGGTCACGGCTGATTTCGCTGGCGCGGAGGTAGCCGATGATGTCTTCGCCGAGATCGATTTCAGCGCCCTTGGCATCAACAGTCTTGACCTTGCCGGTCACAATCGCGCCCTTGTCGTTGATCGACACGAACGTGGTGAACGGATCGGAATCCAGCTGCTTGATACCCAGGGAGATGCGCTCGCGGTCGACGTCGACTGCCAGAACGATCGCTTCGACTTCCTGGCCCTTTTTGTAGTTGCGAACGGCGGCTTCGCCGGGTTCGTTCCACGAGAGGTCGGACAGGTGCACGAGGCCGTCAATGCCGGCAGCCAGGCCCACAAAGACGCCGAAGTCGGTGATCGACTTGATGGGGCCCTTGACGCGGTCGCCGCGCTTGGTTTCCTGTGCAAATTCTTGCCATGGATTGGCCTTGCACTGCTTCATGCCCAGGCTGATACGGCGCTTGTCTTCGTCGATCTCGAGGACCATGACTTCGACTTCGTCGCCCAGTGCCACGAGCTTGCTCGGTGCCACATTCTTGTTGGTCCAGTCCATTTCGGACACGTGGACCAGGCCTTCGATGCCTGGCTCGAGTTCAACAAATGCGCCGTAGTCGGCGATGTTGGTGATCTTGCCGAACAGGCGCGTGCCTTGTGGATAACGGCGGTTCACGCCCATCCATGGGTCGTCGCCCATCTGTTTCAGACCGAGTGACACGCGGTTTTTCTCGGTGTCGAACTTCAGGATCTTGGCCACGATTTCCTGGCCAGCCGTCACCACTTCGCTTGGGTGACGCACGCGGCGCCATGCCATGTCGGTGATGTGCAGCAGGCCGTCAATGCCGCCCAGGTCAACGAACGCGCCGTATTCGGTGATGTTCTTGACGACGCCCTTGACGGAGGAGCCTTCCTTCAGGGTTTCCATCAGCTTGGCGCGTTCTTCGCCCATGGATGCCTCGACAACTGCACGGCGTGACAACACGACGTTGTTGCGCTTGCGGTCCAGCTTGATGACCTTGAATTCCATGGTCTTGTTCTCGTACGGAGACAAGTMCTTGATGGGGCGGGTGTCGATGAGCGAGCCGGGCAGGAAGGCGCGGATGCCGTTGACGAGGACGGTGAGACCGCCCTTGACCTTGCCGCTGGTCTGGCCGGTGACGAATTCGCCGGATTCCAGGGCTTTTTCCAGGCTCATCCACGAAGCCAGGCGCTTGGCCTTGTCGCGGGACAGCAGGGTGTCGCCATAGCCGTTTTCGACGGAGTCGATGGCCACGGAGACAAAGTCGCCGACCTGGACTTCGAGTTCGCCCTGGTCGTTCTTGAATTCTTCGAGCGGCACATAGGCCTCGGACTTCAGTCCGGCGTTGACGACGACGTGGTTGTGGTCGATGCGAACGACTTCAGCGGTGATGACTTCACCGGTGCGCATTTCAGAGCGCTGGAGCGATTCGTTAAATAGATCGGCAAAAGATTCAGACATGATTTTCCTCATCCACACAACAGGGTTCCAATAGCGGAATTGCTATTGTTTTTATAGCTGCTTGCGGCGGTTGCTTGCGGCCAGACGTTGAATAAGGCTGCGGGTTACGTTAATGAACCTGCTGACCAAGCGCAGGGTGCGCGTCGGGGGTCAGAAGGGCCGGGTGCCTTTCCACCAGTCAATCACCTGATCAACCGATTTTTCAATCGACAGATAGGAATTGTCCAGGGGACGGGCGTCATCAGCAGGCTTCAAAGGGGCGGCCTTTCGCGATGAATCGCGGGCGTCACGTGCCTCTAAATCTTGCTGAATCTCGCTGATTATAGCTGAATTTCCCTTTGAAATCAACTGCTTATGCCGTCGTTCAGCGCGGTGCCGGGCGCTGGCCGTCAGGTAGATTTTGAGCGGCGCATCGGGAAAAATGACGGTTCCCATGTCACGCCCGTCTGCTACCAGCCCGGGCAACTGCCGGAAACTGTGTTGCAGGGTCAGCAGCGCTGCGCGAACCTGGGGATGGGCCGAGACCCGGGAAGCGGCCATCCCGGCAGCTTCGGAGCGGATGGCTTCTGACACATCTTCCGCCCCGAGGAAAATCCGGTCGCCCTGAAAGCGAACCGGCATGGTGCGGGCGATTTGCGCAACAGCCGCCCCGTCGTCGAGCGAAACGTCGGCACGCAAGGCGGCAAATGCGCTCAAGCGATACAGGGCGCCGGAGTCAAGATAGTGGTAGCCGAGCCGTTGGGCCGTCAAAGCTGCCAGGGTACCTTTGCC
>NZ_JBFUCA010000076.1:0-11894 GCF_056405475.1 Polaromonas sp. P1_G4 | reverse complement strand
CCTGGATACCAGCTGCCTCCAGGTCTGAAACCAGGGGATGTGCGCCACCAGGGCCGTTCAGGTTTACCAATGCGGAGGTCATACAAATCAAGAGGTTAAGCGGGGAACAGCGACACAGTTCGCAAGTCGCAGGCCATGCCACCGCCACGCCGGTGCCGGGAAAGCTGCGAATCCCAATGATATGGCACAAGTCTTGCGTCATTTGCAGCGGGCGTAACGACGCGCCCAACCTTAGCGAATGCACTGCGGGTTCTGCGCACAACGACGTGCGTAATGGTGTGCCTCATACCGGGTTGACAGCCCGGATCCCTGTTTTTCCGGGAGAGAGCATCATGATTTCCACTCAATTTTTGACAAATCAGACAGATCCGCTGGTGTTGGCGAACTACCGCTGCGTTGCTGCGCCTTATCCCGGCGCCGAGGCCATTCACCGCGCCCAGCCCGCCCGTTGCCCATCTGCTGCCGCGTTCGCCGTGGCATGACGCTTGCACATTGGACCTTGAAAATGACATCGAATCAATCTGGAGTAGCCCCATGAAAAAATCAAAACTGGTGATGGTCGGCAATGGCATGGCCGGCGTTCGCACCCTTGAGGAGCTGCTCAAGGTCGCCCCCGACCTCTACGACATTACAGTCTTCGGCGCCGAGCCCCATCCCAACTACAACCGCATCCTGCTCAGCCCCGTGCTGGCCGGTGAGCAGACGCTCGACGAAATCGTGCTGAACAGCTGGGACTGGTACAAGGACAACCACATTACGCTGCATGCCGGCAAAAAAGTGGTTGAAGTGGACCGCATCAAGCGCGTGGTCCGCGCCGAAGACGGCACCGAAGAGGAATACGACCGCCTGCTGATGTGCACCGGCTCCAACCCCTTCATCCTGCCCGTGCCCGGCAAAGACCTCAAGGGCGTGATTGCCTACCGCGACATCGCCGACACCAACGAGATGATCGCCACAGCCCAGAAGTACAAAAAAGCGGTGGTCATCGGCGGCGGCCTGCTGGGCCTGGAAGCGGCCAACGGCCTGATGCTGCGCGGCATGGAAGTCACCGTGGTGCACGTCATGCCCTGGCTGATGGAGCGCCAGCTTGACGACGTGGCGGGCAAGCTGCTGCAAAAATCCCTGGAAGACCGCGGCCTCAAGTTCATGATCGGCGCGCAGACGCAGGAACTGGTGGGTGGTGAAGACGGCCGCGTGACCTCGATCAAATTCAAGGATGGCACGGAAGTGGCCACTGACCTCGTGGTCATGGCGGTCGGCATCCGGCCGAACACACAGCTCGCGGAATCCATGCGCCTGCACTGCAACAAGGGCATCGTGGTCAACGACACCATGCAGACCGTCACCGATGCGCGCATCTACTCGGTCGGCGAATGCGCAGCCCACCGCGGCATTGCCTATGGCCTCGTGGCCCCGCTGTTCGAACAGGCCAAGGTTGCAGCCAACCACCTGGCGCAGTTCGGCATAGGCCGCTATTCCGGCTCGCTCACGTCCACCAAGCTGAAGGTCACCGGCATCGACCTCTTCAGCGCCGGTGAATTCATGGGTGGCAGCGGCGCTGAAGAAATCGTGATGAGTGACCCCTTTGGCGGCGTCTACAAAAAACTCGTCATCAAGGACGACAAACTCATCGGCGCCTGCCTTTACGGCGACACCGTGGACGGCAGCTACTACTTCAAGCTGCTGCGTGATGGCCGCAGTGTGGCCGACATCCGCGACAAGCTGATTTTCGGAGAGTCCAACCTCGGCGACGCAGGCCACGAAGGCCAGAACAAGGCCGCACTGATGGCCGACGACGCCGAAGTCTGCGGCTGCAACGGCGTCAACAAGGGCACGATCTGCAAGGCCATCAAGGAAAAGGGCCTGTTCACGCTCGATGAAGTACGCAAGCACACCAAAGCCAGCGCATCGTGCGGCTCCTGCACCGGGCTGGTCGAACAGATCCTCATGTTCACCGCCGGCGGCGACTACTCGGCCACGCCCAAGCTCAAGGCCATGTGCGCCTGTACCGACCACGGCCACCAGGCGGTGCGTGACGCCATCCGCGCCAACAAGCTGCTCAGCATCTCTGACACCTTCAAGTTCATGGACTGGAAGACGCCCAACGGCTGCGCCACCTGCCGCCCTGCCGTCAACTACTACCTGATCAGCACCTGGCCAAAACAGGCCAAGGACGATCCGCAAAGCCGCTTCATCAACGAACGCAGCCACGCCAACATCCAGAAAGACGGCACCTACAGCGTCATCCCGCGCATGTGGGGTGGCGAGACCACGGCGAGTGAGCTGCGCCGCATCGCCGACGCGGTCGATAAATACAAGATCCCGACCGTCAAGGTCACCGGCGGGCAGCGTATCGACTTGCTGGGCGTCAAGAAGGAAGACCTGCAGAACGTCTGGAAAGACATCGGCATGCCTTCCGGCCACGCCTACGCCAAAGCCCTGCGCACAGTCAAAACCTGCGTGGGCAGCGAATGGTGCCGCATGGGCACACAAGACAGCACGCAAATGGGCAAGGACCTGGAGCGCGCCATGTGGCGCATGTATGCACCGCACAAGGTCAAGTTTGCCGTGAGCGGCTGCCCGCGCAACTGCGCCGAATCCGGCATCAAGGACGTCGGCATCATCGGTGTCGATTCGGGCTGGGAGATGTACATCGCCGGCAACGGCGGCATCAAGACGGAAGTGGCCCACTTCTTCACCAAGCTCAAGACGGCCGCCGAGGTGCTCGAATACACCGGCGCCTTCTGCGAGCTCTACCGCCAGGAAGGCTGGTACCTGGAGCGCACGGTGCACTACGTCAACCGCGTCGGCCTGGACTATGTGAAGAAAAAAATCCTGGAAGACCACGAAGGCCGCAAAGCCCTGTGGGAGCAACTGCAGTTTGCGCTGGACGGTGAACCGGACCCCTGGTTCGACCTGAAGGAAGCGTCGGTAGACGCCCGTCAGTTCGAAAAACTCACGCCCGCCTGACCGGCTGCCCGTCTTAAGCCTGAATTGAGAGATCACTATGTCTGAATGGAAAAAAATCTGCCTGGTCACCGACATCCCGGTGCTCGGCTCGCGACGTGTCTCACGCGCCAAAGGTATTGACGTGGCCGTGTTCCGCAATGACCAGGACCAGGTGTTTGCGCTGCTGGACCGCTGCCCGCACAAGGGCGGCCCGCTGTCGCAGGGCATCGTGTTCGGCACCAGCGTGGCCTGCCCCCTGCACAACTGGACCATCGGCCTGGCGGACGGCTGCGCCAAGCAGCCCGACGAAGGCTGCACGCCCAAATTCACCTGCAAGGTGGAAACAGGCCAGGTCTTCCTCGACGCTGTCGAGCTGGACACGCTGGCGCTGGATTTGCACCCCCCCCGCGCCGGCCCGGGTGCAACCAGTGGCGCATTGGGTGATGAGAGCTTCAGCGTGCAGGCGCCTCACACGGCATAAACCGCATCACCGGAATAAACACGAAGGCTCCCTGAACATTCATGACTGATACCCGATCAACTTGCCCGTATTGCGGTGTCGGCTGTGGAGTGATTATTGAGTCGCAAGGCGACGAAATCACCGGGGTACGCGGTGACCCGGATCACCCGGCCAATTTCGGGCGGCTGTGCACCAAGGGCTCAACGCTGGCGCTGACCGCGACGGCGGCCGTTACGCGACAGACGCGCTTGCTGCAGCCGATGCGGCGCGAACATCGGCATGAAGCGCCCAAGCCGGTGTCCTGGGACAACGCGCTCGGCTTTGCCAGCGAAAGCTTTGCGCAGATCATCCGCGAGCATGGGCCCGATGCGGTCGGTTTTTACATTTCAGGCCAATTGCTGACGGAAGACTATTACGTCTTCAACAAGCTGGCCAAGGGTTTGATCGGCACCAACAACRTCGACACCAACTCGCGCCTGTGCATGAGCAGCGCGGTGGCGGGTTACAAACAAACGCTGGGCGCAGACGCACCGCCTGCCTGCTACGACGACGTGAACCACGCACAGTGCATTTTCATTGTCGGCAGCAACACCGCCTATGCGCACCCGATTCTGTTTCGCCGCATTGAAGACGCCAAGGCGGCCAACCCGGCGATGAAAATCATTTTTTGCGACCCGCGCCGTACCGACACGGCCGAGATCGCCGACCTCTACCTGGGTATACAGCCGGGCACCGATGTGTCGCTCTTTAACGGCATGCTGCACATCATGCTGTGGGAAGGCTGGGTTGACGCGGCCTACATTGCGGCGCACACCACGGGCTTTGACGCGCTCAAGGCCACGGTGCGCGACTACACGCCCGACCTGGTGGCCGAGACCTGCGGCATCAAAAAAGAAGACCTGCTGGCTGCCGCGAAACTCTTCGCCACTTCGGCCACCACGCTGAGCCTGTACTGCCAGGGCCTGAACCAGTCCAGCAGCGGCACCGCCAAGAATGCCGCACTCATCAACCTCCACCTGGCCACAGGCCAGATCGGCAAACCGGGCGCCGGCCCCTTTTCATTGACGGGGCAGCCCAATGCCATGGGCGGGCGCGAAGTGGGCGGCCTGGCCAACCTGCTGAGCGCGCACCGCGACCTGGCCAACCCCGATCACCGCGCCGAAGTTGCTGCGCTGTGGGGCATCCCCTCTGTGCCTGAGACACCGGGCAAGACAGCTGTTGAAATGTTCCAGGCCGCGGCGGACGGCGAGATCAAGGCACTGTGGATTGCCTGCACCAACCCGGCTCAGTCCATGCCCGACCAGGCCACGGTGCGCCGCGCGATGGAGCGCGCCGAACTGGTGATCGTGCAGGAGGCCTTTTCCACCACGTCGAGCTGCGACTACGCCGACCTGCTGCTGCCGGCCACGACCTGGGGCGAAAAAATCGGCACGGTGACCAATAGCGAACGCCGCATCAGCCGCGTGCGGCCGGCCGTGGCTGCGCCGGGGCAAACGCGGCATGACTGGTCGATTGCGGTGGACTTTGCCCAGCGGCTTGAGAAGCTGCTGCCCGGCCGCACGGCAAGCGGCACTACCCTCTTCCCTTATTCACTCACCGATGAAGCCACCGGCGCGGAAACCATCTGGAACGAACACCGCGAATCCACCCGCGGCCGCGACCTCGACATCACCGGCTTGAGCTACGCCCTTCTGGACGATGGGCCGCAGCAGTGGCCCTTCAAGCCGGGCGATACGGCCGGCAAAGTGCGGCTGTATGAAGACGGCATCTTCCCCACCACCGATGGCAAGGCCCGCTTTGTCAACACCGTCTACAAGCCGGTGGCCGAACCACGCGAATCACGTTATCCGTTTTCCCTGACCACCGGACGGCTGCGCGACCAGTGGCACGGCATGAGCCGCACCGGCACGCTGGGGCGCCTGTTCGGCCACGTGGCCGAGCCCTGCGTGCAAATGAATGTGCAGGACATGGCGCGGCGCCTCTTGAAAGACGGCGATCTGGTGCATGTGACATCCAAGCGCGGCTCCATCGTGGTGCCGCTGCAGGCCTCACCCGAGGTGGCGGTGAGCCAGGCCTTTATCGCCATGCATTGGGGCGAAGAGTATTTGAGCGGCCAGTCGACCGGCGGCACACCGCTGGCGGGTGTCAATGCGCTCACCACCTCGGCTTATTGCCCCAGCTCCAAACAACCCGAACTCAAGCACGCTGCGGTGAAGATCCTGAAAGCCGAAATGCCGTGGACGCTGCTGGCGATGGCCTGGCTGCCCGAGGGCGATGCGCTGGCGGCGCGTGAGCAGCTCAAGCCGCTGATGGCGCAATTTCCCTTCACCAGCTGCGTACCGTTTTCCAACAACACACCGCTGGCCGACCGCAGCCTCGAACGCACCGGCGTGCTGTTTCGCGCGGCCAGCCATGAGGCGCCGCCTGACGAAACACTGGCCGCGCTGGAACGCATCCTCGGGTTGGATGCGGCCGATGTGCTGCGCTACGCCGACCGCAAAAAAGGCCAGCGACGCACCATGCGCCTGGTGCGCAACGGAGGCGACGCCCACCTCGCAGGCTTTGTGCTGGCGGGAGATACCAGCGCCCAGGCCTGGATCAAAACCCTGCTGCAGGACGAGCTGGCCGCGCAGTCCTACGGCCGCCTGTTGTTGCTGCCCGGCGCCAGGCCACCGGTGGCGGTGCAGTCGCGCGGCAAGCCGGTGTGCACCTGCTTTAACGTCAGCGACATGGCCATTGACGAACACCTGTCGCTACTGGCAACCGGCGGCGGCGGGGCCGGCCACCTGGGCACCGACGAAGAGCGGCTGGCGTCCCTGCAGTCCACGCTCAAGTGCGGCACCAACTGTGGTTCGTGCGTGCCGGAACTCAAGCGCCGGGTGCGGTCGTCGCGCAACGACGCTCCACCTTCAGCACCCCGTACCGTGATCCCCATCCGGCAAGTGGCTTAAGTTCATAACGAAAAGTTATCTGCGTTAGCGGACAATCACCTTTATGGGCATTAGCCAATACATCAAGGAAATCGGTCGCGGCAAGGATGGCGCCCGCGCTTTGTCGCGCGAGCAAGCCACCGACCTGATGGGCCAGGTGCTGGACGGCACGGTGACCGATCTCGAAATTGGCGGCTTTTGCCTGGCCATGCGCATCAAGGGTGAAACGCCCGAAGAGATGGCGGGTTTCCTCGATGCGCTGCACCAGCGCCTCAATCACCTGCCCGTCAGCGACAGCCCCACCGTGGTGCTGCCCAGTTACAACGGCGCGCGCAAGTTGCCGGTGCTTACGCCGCTGCTGGCGCTGCTGCTGGCGCGTGAGGGCGTTCCAGTGCTTATCCACGGCACACCCACCGAATCGAGCCGGGTTTTTGCATCAGAAGTGCTCCTGGCCCTAGATATACCTGCGCAAGCAGCTATTAAAAAGATAGCAAATGGCGAGGTGGTGTTTGCCCCGACCGAGCTGCTGCTGCCGGCGCTGAAACGCCTGCTGGACGTGCGCCGCGCGGTCGGCCTGCGCAACCCGGCACACAGCCTGGTCAAGATCATGACGCCCTGCCTGGGCAAAAGCCTGGTCGTCAGCAGCTACACACACCCGGAATACGCGGTGTCGATGGCGCAAACCTTTGAGCTGACAGGCGCCAATGCGCTGCTGCTGCGCGGCACCGAAGGCGAAGTGGTGGCCGATGCGCGCCGCATGCCGCAGATGGAAGCCTTCGTCGGCGGGCAGCGCTCACTGCTGCAAGAGACACAGCCCGGCACGCTGGCCTCCATTCCCGACTTTCCCAAAACAGTGGACGCAGCCGCCACAGCGGACTACATTCGCGCCGTGCTCGCAGGCGACCTGCCTGTGCCGCCTTCGATCGCCCGTCAGGTGGAACATATCTTGCACTTGCTCCCTCAAATCAAGCAGCCTCACATCACGACATCATGAACAACGGAAAAGTCACTTTGGTAGGCGCAGGCCCCGGCGATCCGGAACTGCTGACCCTCAAGGCACTGAAAGCCATCCAGCGCGCCACCGTGCTGCTGGTGGACGACCTCGTCAGCGACGAGATTGTGGCGTTTGCGCGGCCCGAGGCCCGCGTCGTGTATGTGGGCAAGCGCGGCGGCTGCAAGTCCACGCCGCAGGCCTTTATTGAAAAGCTCATGCTGATGGCCGCGCGCGAAGGCGAAGAGGTCGTGCGGCTCAAGGGCGGCGACCCATTCATCTTCGGCCGTGGCGGCGAAGAAGTTGAACACCTGCGCGCCGCGGGCATTGAAGTGGAAATCATCAACGGCATCACCGCCGGCCTGGCCGCCGTCACTTCGCTGGGCGTGCCGCTCACGCACCGCGAGCACGCGCATGGCGTGGTGTTTGTCACCGGGCATGCCAAACCCGGCGACACCGGCACCGACTGGAAGGCCCTGGCCGCCACCGCGCACAGCGCACGCCTCACACTGGTGATTTATATGGGCGTCAGCGGCTCCGAGCGCATCCAGGACGAGCTGCTTTCGGGCCTGCCCGCCGCTACGCCGGTGGCCGTGATCCAGAGCGCCTCGCTGCCCACGCAGCGCCACATCACCACCACGCTGGGCGCGCTGGCCGGCGCCATCCGCGAAGCCGGCCTGGTCAGCCCCTCCGTCATCGTGGTGGGTGACGTGATCAGCGGTATAGCGCTCGCCGCCGCGCATCCTGACGCAGTCCGCGTGGCCTAAGCGCCTGTTTACGATCTAAACACGCGTCACACCGCTGTCATGCGCTGTGCCTAAGCTCCCGGTCTTTCGACTGGAGCATTCATGTCCCTCCGTTTTCTGGCCGTCGCGCTGCTGGCGCTCAGCATGGCCTCTGCGCAAGCGCAAAGTTTTTCATTCGGCCTGTGGGGTGATATGCCCTACCAAAAAGCCGGCGACGATCCCAAGATTCCCGCGCTACTCAAAAGCATCAACCAGTCGGACATCGCCTTCTCGATTTACGACGGCGACATCAAGGACGGCAGCTCCAAGTGCACCGACGACATCTATGCGGCAGCGCTCACCATGTTCGGCGAGCTGAACAAGCCCGTCATCTACGTACCCGGCGACAACGAATGGACGGACTGCCACCGCCTGAACAACGGCGGCTATGACACCCTGGAACGCCTGACCCACCTGCGCAAAACCATGTTCCCGACCACCCGCAGTCTGGGCAAGCGCACCCTGCCGCTGGTTCACCAGGCCCCCCTGGGCGAGAAGTTTGTGGAGAACACGCGCTTTGCGCATCGCGGCATCATTTTTGCCACGCTCAATGTGCCGGGCAGCAACAACAACAAAATACTGGACGAAAAGGACTGCACGCAAAAAAGCGCGCGCACCGCCGCGCAGTGCGAAGCCTCCAACACCGAATACCTGGAGCGCGACGCGGCCAACGTGCGCTGGCTGCAGGAAGCCTTCGCCCAGGCCAAGGCCAGCAAGGCGCGCGGCCTGGTGCTGGTGATCCAGGCCGACCCCGGCTTTGACCTGCCGGAAACCGAAGACAGGGACGAGAGCCAGGCGCCGGGCGTCAGCGGATACCGCAACTTCATCAGCAGCGTCATCGCCGAAACAGAGCAGTTCTCCGGCCAGGTGTTGCTGGTGCACGGCGACACGCACTTCTTCAAGGTCGACAAGCCCCTCTACAGCCCCAGCAAGCTGCTGGCCAACCTCACCCGCCTGCAAACTTTCGGCAGCCCGCTGATCCACTGGGTGCGCATCACCGTGGAGCCGAAGAACCCCAACGTGTTCACGATCCAGCCGGTCATCGTCAAGCAATAAGCTCCGGCCCCCAGAGGCCGTGCAGGCGGGGCAAGCGCTGCACGGCGCTCTCATCCCACAGCTACACTCCCGACATCAAAACAACAGCAGAGGGAACGGCGCGATGCTTGAAAAACTCAATGAATTGACGGAAAGCCACGGCGAGCTGCGCCGCGGCAAGGGCCTCATGAGCGGAGTGGTCGCCCTCAGCCTGGGTGTGCTGTGCTTCCTGGGTGTGCTGGCCTTTCACTTCCCCGAATACCTCACCACACCGGAACTGCGCAAGAGCTACAACGTCGACGTGATCCGCATCGTGATGTTCACCTCGCTGGTGATTGCCGGCGGCATCTCGCTGGTCAACATCATCTTCAACCGCTCGCGCTGGCTGGCCGGTGCCGCCTTTTTGCTGGTGGTGGCCACCGCGCTGCTGGGTGGGCACAAGGTGCCGGTGAACGACTTCGCCGACAACACGCCTTACATCGGCCTGGACTGGTTCATCCTTGACCTGCTGGGCTCCTCGCTGATCTTCATCTTCATTGAAAAGCTGTTTGCGCTGCGCAAAGAGCAGCCGGTGTTTCGCGCCGAATGGCAAACCGACTTTCACCACTTCATCGTCAACCACATGATCGTGGGCTTTGTGTTGCTGGCAACCAACTTGCTGGTGCACAAGTTCTTCGGCTGGGCTGCCAACGACGGCATACGCGGCTGGGTGCAGGGCCTGCCCTTCTGGGGTGGCGTGTTGCTGATCGTTCTGGTGGCCGACCTGGTGCAGTACTGGACCCACCGCGCCTACCACGAGGTGCCGATTCTGTGGCGCCTGCACGCCGTGCACCACAGCGCCAAAAGCATGGACTGGCTCGCCGGCTCGCGCCAGCACATCCTGGAGCTCTTGATCACCCGCACGCTCATCCTGGCACCCATCTACGTGCTGGGCTTTTCCAAGGAAGTGATCGACGCCTACATCGTGATCGTCGGTTTCCAGGCGGTCTTTAACCATGCCAACGTGAGCGTGCGCTTGGGCCCGCTGCGCTACGTCATCGTCACACCCAACTTCCACCACTGGCACCACAGCCAGGACCAGGAAGCACTGGACCGCAATTACTCGGCGCACTACGCTTTCATCGACTATCTCTTCGGCACGGCCGTTAAAAGCACCAGGCTCTGGCCGGAGCGCTACGGCGTGCTGGGCGACTACGTGCCGAACGGCTTTTTGAAGCAGCTGAAGTTTCCGTTTACCTGGAAGGGCTGAAGTTTCTCATCATGATTTGCTATGGTTTTTATAGCTGCTTGCGCTCATCCATATTGGCCCAGAGGCTGATTTGACACATCAATTCGATGTGATCGTGATCGGCGCGGGTGCAGCCGGCCTGTTCTGCGCTGCCCAGGCCGGGCAGCGGGGCCTGAAGGTGCTGCTGGTCGACCATAGTGAGAAGGTGGCCGAGAAGATCCGCATCTCGGGCGGCGGCCGCTGCAACTTCACCAACCGCGACGCCACGCCCGCCAACTTCCTGAGCGAGAACCCGCACTTCTGCCGTTCGGCCCTGTCGCGCTACACCCCGCAGGATTTCATCGAGTTGCTGCAGCGTCACAACATTCCGTTTCACGAGAAGCACAAGGGCCAGCTGTTTTGCGATCGTTCGGCCGAAGACGTCATCAACATGCTGCTGGCCGAGTGCGACGCCGGGCATGTCACGCGCTGGCAACCCTGCACCATAAAAAGCATCAAATACGGCTCCAGCCCTTATGGAAATGGCGCAAGCAGCTATCAAATTGAGAGYGATCGCGGGCCGGTCGAAGCGCCGCAAGTGGTCATCGCCACCGGCGGCCTGTCGATCCCGAAGATTGGTGCCACCGATTTCGGCTACCGCATCGCCAAACAATTCGGCCTGCGGCTGGTGGAGCCGCGCGCCGCGCTGGTGCCGCTGACCTTCGACGGCGAAGGCTGGGCACCCTATGCCCAGCTGGCCGGCCTGGCGCTGCCGGTGCTGATTGAAACCAGCCCGGCGGATGCGACGCCCAAACAACGCAAAAAGGCTGTCGTGTTTTCGGAAGACCTGTTGTTCACCCACCGCGGCCTGAGCGGTCCGGCAGTCCTGCAAATCTCCAGCTTCTGGCGCGAAGGCCAGCCCATCCGCATCAACCTGGCACCCGGCGTGGACCTTCCGGCCCTGCTGCTGCGCGCCAAGGCCACCTCCAAAAAACTGATCGCCAACGAACTCGCCACCCTGGTGCCCAGCCGCCTGGCCGACGCATGGGTCAGCCGGGACCCTGCCCTGCAGCGCCCCATCAGCGAAGCCACCGACAAGGCCTTGCTGGCCCTTGCGCAACGCCTGGCCGACTGGGAACTCACCCCCAACGGCTCCGAAGGCTACAAAAAGGCCGAAGTCACCGTTGGCGGCGTAGACACCCGCGATTTATCCTCCCAGACCCTGGAATCGAAGCAGCCAGGCCTCTATTTCATCGGAGAAGTCGTCGACGTCACCGGCTGGCTGGGCGGTTACAACTTTCAGTGGGCCTGGGCCAGCGCCTACGCCTGCGCGCAGGCCTTGGCCGCAAGAGCGGCCGACTGAGCCAAACAAAATCCCCAATTTCCAACGGAAACACCGGAAAATAAAGGGCCCCAGCGAAGCGAGGGCCCGGACCCCTCCCCTACCAGCATGAGCCGTGGAACCGGCTTTGCCGGGCCACAGGCGGGCGGCCCCCTCGGGGGGCAGGGAGTTACACGAAGTGAACGACCGTGGGGG
>NZ_JBFUCA010000075.1:0-12105 GCF_056405475.1 Polaromonas sp. P1_G4 | reverse complement strand
ACCAACAGCAGCGCGGTGGACGGATTGCGTTTTTGCGCCATGGTCGAGCTGCCTACCTTGCCCATGTGAAACGCTTCCGCAATCTCCCCGATTTCTGTGCGCTGCATGAATACGACGTCTTGCGCGATTTTCTGCGCGGAACCTGCAAGCAGCCCCAGTGCTGAAATGTAGTCGCACACGCGGTCGTAAGACGAACGGCTTGGCAGCCCGGCTGGCGGTAACCCGAGTTGCTCGGCCATGCGCGCTTCCACGGTCCGGCCTTTGATGCCCATCGCTGCGAAAGTGCCTATCGCACCGCCCATGCACGCGACGAACGACGAGGCCAGACGCTGCGTCAGGCGATCCCGATCCCGATCCAGTTCGTCGATCCAGCCGGCAAGCTTGAAGCCGAACGTCATTGGCAATGCATGTTGACCGTGTGTACGGCCCGCCATCACCGTTGCCCGGTGTTCCTGCGCCAGCCTGCCAAGTGTGGCGATGGCTGCATCCAGATGACCCGTCAACAAGTGGTGTGTCTCGCGCATCTGCAGTGAACTGGCGGTATCGAAGATGTTCTGGGTCGTCGCCCCCCAATGGATATAGCCCGCCGCTGGGTCGCCGCACAGTTCCTCGAACTGGGAGAGGACGGGAACGAGCGGATGTTGAGCAAACGCGATGTCCCGGGACAGGCGTTCCAGATCGAAGAGCCGGGCATCGGCCTTCTTCCCGATGATTTGCGCAGCCTCGGTGGGAATGACGCCGAGTTCGGCTTGGGCATGAGCCAGTGCTGCTTCAACATCGAGCCATGCCTGCAACGTGGCCCTGTCGCTCCAGATGCGTTTGGCTTCGCCGCTGAACCAGTGGCCGGTAATAAATGATTCAAACATACTGGTATTCATGGACGGCTTGGATTGTGACGCGGCAAGCCTATTGGCATGCTCGCTAAAATTTTTGATTGATACATATTGTATTTGTGTAATTCTATGTTTTATATAGAATAAATTTAAAATTAATACAAATTACAATAAATACAAATACAATATACTCGCCATGCATTCAGCGGGTACATAAAACATGGAGACACGTCATGGAAGATTTTTTTGCTCGCCAGCGATCCGGGCGTCGCAGGCTGTTGAACCAGCTTGCCTTGCTGGGCGCCGGCGCGTTATTACCGGGCATTGGCCGCGCACAATCGGACAAGCCTGTATCGCTGATAGTCGGGTACTCTGCCGGCGGCAGTGCCGACCTGGTTGCCCGTGTTGTGGGGGCCGAACTGTCAAAGCGCCTGGGGCGTCAGGTCATCGTCGAGAACGTTGCGGGCGCCAGCGGCATGATTGCCGCGCAAAAAGTGCTCAATGCGCCAGCTGACGGTAACCTGATCTACATGGGAGGTACGGATACCGTGCTGGTGCCCATGGTCAATCCGAAGACCAGGCTGGATTGGGAGAAGGACCTTCTGCCGGTTGGAAGAATGACCACGGTGCCGCTGGTATTCGCCGTCCCCGCGGGTTCGCCCCACGCGACGCTTTCCGACCTGGCGGGCGCGCTGAGAAAAAGCGGTAAAGAGAACTTCAATTACGCAACACCCGGAATTGCGACGATGCAACATCTCTATGGGTCGCTTATCAACAAGCGGGCAAAGGTGGAAATGTTGCATATCCCGTACCGTGGTGGTGCCCAGATCGTGAATGATCTTGTGGGTGGCCAGGTAGACAGCGCGGTGCTGGTCTTGTCGACGGCGATGCCCTTTCTCAAGGAGGGCAAGATCAAGGCCCTGTCGGTGTCGGATAGTGCACGCGTTCCGCAACTGCCGAATGTCAGGCGCATTGGCGAGGAAGAGGGCTTCAACGGAATTTCGCTGCCGCTCTGGCAAGGCCTGTTTGTGAAAGCGGGAACCTCCCCCTCTATCGTGGCCGCTTATGAAAAGGCATTGCTGGACGCACTCGCGCAGTCAGACGTGCGCACAAAGCTGGCGGAAGCCGGCATCACGGTCGCTCCGATGACCGGCCGTGAGCTTCGTGCGTTCGTCGGTCCACAGGCCTCGCTGTACCGCGAAATTGTGAAGACCGCAAAAATCACCATGGAATGACGAGCGGCTCATCCTGGCCCGGTTGCGATAAAAAAAGATGACTGCATTGCCCGGCAGTCCTGGCGGCGGTGGGCGGCTTTTGGCCGACATCGGCGGGACCAACGCACGCTTCGCGTGGCAGGCCGGTGCCGGTGCCGGGGCATCCATCGATGACCTGGTGATATTGCCTTGTGCTGGATATGCCAGCCTTGCGGATGCAATCCGGCATTACCTGGGCGTCGTGGGGCGAAGCGCCCCTCCTGACTGCGCAATCGCGATTGCCAATCCAGTGCATGGGGATCAGGTGCGAATGACCAATCATCGTTGGACTTTCTCGATCAAGGCACTGAAAGAGCAATTTGGATTCGCGAAGCTGCGGGTGCTGAATGACTTTACGGCGCTGGCCCTGGCGCTGCCCACGCTGAAGCCAGAGGAGTTGCGTCAGGTTCAGGGCGCAAAGGCCGCCCCTTTCGCTGCGATGGGTTTGATCGGGCCCGGTACCGGTTTGGGCGTTTCGGGGCTGTTGCCCGACGGGCAGGGTGGCTGGATCCCGATCGAGGGGGAGGGAGGGCATGCTACTTTGGCGGCTTGCACACCGCGTGAGCAAGCGGTACTCCGTTGGCTAAGCCGCCGCTACGGGCATGTTTCGGCCGAGAGAGCCGTATGCGGCCAGGGCCTGGTCGATATTTACCTGGCCATCAAAGAGGTTGACGGCTGTGCACCTGACGCCGGGCTTGATGCGGCGACCGTAGCGTCGGCAGCACTGGATGGGGGTGATCCCTGGTCTCGCGAAGCACTCGATCTTTTCTGCGCGTTCCTCGGAACGGTCGCGGGCAATCTGGCACTGACGCTCGGCGCTCGCGGCGGGATATTTATCGGCGGCGGCATCGTTCCGCGCATGGGAGAAGTTTTCGAGCATACGGCGTTTGGGCAACGCTTCAAGGCAAAGGGCCGCTTTGCACAGTTTCTGGCAGACGTGCCGGTGTACGTCATTCAGTCCGGGCAATCACCTGCGCTTCGCGGTGCCGCAATTGCGTTGGACAGCCCGTCCGCTTCAGTGCCTGGTGTTCCGCGAGACGGGTGACGCGGCTCGCGGTGCCGATGGAACTCATGCCCTATCGTTGATCGCTCAGTGTTTACGCGAGCTGCCCGAGCAAAAGGAACTCCATGAGTGCCTTTTGTGCGTGCATCCTGTTTTCAGCCTCATCCCAGACCACGGACTGCGGGCCGTCGATCACTTCGGCTTCGACTTCTTCGCCGCGGTGGGCAGGCAGGCAATGCATGAAAAGCGCGTCGGGTTTGGCCGCGGCCATCATTTCGGCGTCCACGCACCAGTCCGCAAAAGCTTTCTTGCGTGCTTCGTTTTCGGCCTCATAGCCCATGCTGGTCCATACGTCGGTGGTGACCAGGTCGGCACCAGCGCACGCCTGCATCGGGTCCTTGAAGACCTTGTAGCTTTCGGCCGAACGGATGCCGGCGATGGACTGGTCAACCTCGTAGCCGCCCGGGGTGCTCACGTGCACCTTGAAGCCGAGGATTTCGCTGGCCTGCAGCCAGGTATTGGCCATGTTGTTGCCGTCACCCACCCAGGCCACTGTCTTGCCCTTGATGGAGCCGCGGTGCTCGATGTAGGTGAAGATGTCGGCCAGGATCTGGCAAGGGTGGAATTCATTGGTCAGGCCGTTGATGACCGGCACGCGCGAGTGCTCGGCGAAGCGGTCGATCTTGGTTTGCTCGAAGGTGCGGATCATCACCAGGTCGACCATGCGGCTGATGACCTTGGCGCTGTCTTCAATCGGCTCGGCACGGCCCAGCTGGCTGTCGCCGGTGGTCAGGTGCACCACACTGCCGCCCAACTGGTACATGCCGGCTTCAAAGCTCACGCGCGTGCGCGTCGAAGCTTTTTCGAARATCATCGCCAGCGTGCGGTCGACCAGSGGCTGGTGTTTTTCGTAGGCCTTGAACTTCTTCTTGATGATGGCGGCGCGCTCGAAAACATAGGCGTATTCGGCCGCGTTCAGGTCGCTGAACTGCAAATAGTGCCGCACGGCAGCAGGCGTGGAGGGGATCGCAGTGGTCACGCGTTTTTCTCTTTCAAAAGCTGCTTGATCAGCGKAACCAGGATGGCCACCGCTTCGTCGGCTTCAGCTGTGGTCATGATCAGCGAAGGCACCATGCGGATCACGGTGTCAGCGGTCACGCTCAGCAGCAGGCCGTTTTCGGCGGCGCGGGCGAGCAGCTCGCCGCAAGGCACTGTCAGCTCAATGCCCAGCATCAGGCCGCGGCCGCGGATTTCTTTCAAACCTTTTTCGCCGGCCAGTTCCCGGGCCAACGCCGCGCGAAGGTGGTCGCCCACCTTCACGGCGTTGGCAAGCAGGCCTTCTTCTTCCATGATGCGCAGGGTTTCCACTCCGGCGCGCATGGCCAGCGGGTTGCCGCCAAAAGTCGTGCCGTGATTGCCGGGGCTAAAGATGTGGGCGGCCTTGGGGCCGGCAACGACTGCGCCAATCGGCACGCCAGAGCCCAGGCCCTTGGCCAGCGGCATCACGTCGGGCTTGATGCCCGCCCACTGGTGCGCAAACCATTTGCCGGTGCGGCCCATGCCGCATTGCACTTCATCGATCATCAGCAGCCAGTCGCGCTCGTCGCACAGCGCCCGCACGTCGCGCAGGTATTCGTCTTTCATGCTGTTGATGCCGCCTTCGCCCTGGATGGCTTCAAAGAATACGGCGACGACATTGGGGTTATTGGCCGTAGCGGCTTTTAGCGCATCGATGTTGTTGAGCGGTACGCGGATAAATCCCTCCACCAGTGGGCCGAAGCCGGCCTGGACCTTGGGGTTGCCGGTGGCGCTCAGGGTGGCGATGCTGCGGCCGTGAAAGGCTTTCTCATAGACGACGATTTCGGGACGCTCAATGCCCTTGTCATGGCCGAACTTGCGCGCCAGCTTGAGCGCGGCTTCATTGGCTTCCAGGCCCGTGGAGCAGAAAAACACGTTTTCCAGACCCGACAGCTCCACCAGTCTGGCGGCCAGGGTTTCCTGCAGAGGCACGTGGTAGTAATTGGAGCTGTGGATGAGCTTGGCGATCTGGTCCTGCAGGGCGGGCACCAGCTTTGGATGGTTGTGGCCCAGGGTATTGACGGCAATGCCGCCCAGCGCGTCGAGGTAAGCCTTGCCATTGACGTCCCAGACGCGGCAGCCCTGGCCGTGGTCCAGCGCGATGGGCAGGCGGCCGTAGGTGTTCATCACGTGAGGGGAGGCGGCTTCGATGTGCTTGGGAAGGGCTGCGGTCATGGAGAACTCCGGAACAAGGGCTGTAACAGGRCTGAAAATCGGAGGCCCGCAACAAGTGAAGCAGGCCAGGTACTCCGACCCAGAGGTATCGAAACATGAAAGTGCGCCTTCGAGCCCATGCCGTCGTTGCAAATCCTCGCCATAGCCAAAGCTATGTCTGCGGTTTGCGCCTAGGCCTAGGCCCGAATCCATCACTTTCACTTTGTTCCGATACCTTTGGGCCGGAGTACAGGTTGATTTTAGGCGCAGAGTTTGCAGGCTTTTGTGACGATCCTGCATCACTGCAATGCAGGCGCCTGGCGCCTCCTGATGTTGAAAATCAGGCATCAAGTCTTATATAAGAGTCGCAAATAAGATAGAATTGTTGTGCGGTGCAGCATGGGGTGAATACGATCCCTTTCCACGTCAGGCGCCGCAAAAACCCTCCATCCGATGGTCTCCAACACCGCCAAAGAAGTCTTCATTCAGGGTATTACCCGCGACGGCAAAACCTTCCGGCCCAGCGACTGGGCCGACAGGTTGTGCGGCGTGATGAGCCATTTCCGCCCGGGCGGCCCGCAGCCCGGCAGCCACCTGACCTACTCCCCCTGGTGCGTGCCCACCGTCATCAACGGCGTGAAGTGTGTGGTCGTTAACTCAGAGCTGCGCGAGGCCGAGCCCATGGCCTGGGACTTCGCCATCAACTTCGCCAAAGACAACGATTTACAGGTGGCCGAAGCCTGTTTAATTCCGGATCCCCCGCGCAAAGACTGAGGTTTTCGAAGCGCCCAACAAAAAAGCCGTCTTTCGACGGCTTTTTTGCTTTGCTGCAGCGCACCCTACAAAACGGCGGACGGTATTTTCAGAATGCCGTCCGGGCGATTTGCCTGATTGCTCAGGCGGCCTTTGCGGGGGCCAGTGCCAGGGCTTTCACCTTGGCGGACAGGCGGCTCTTGTCGCGCGCTGCCTTGTTCTTGTGGAAGATGCCCTTGTCGGCAACCGTGTCCACAATGCTTTGGGCCTTGGCGAACAGGTCCTTGGCTTTGTCTTTGTCACCGGCTGCAACGGCTTTTTCGACGTTTTTCACAGCGGTGCGGTATTTGGAGCGCAGCGAGGTGTTCGCAGCGTTGAGTTTGACGTCCTGGCGGACGCGCTTACGGCCCGACGCGAGGCGGGGGTTCTTTTTCTTGGGTTTGGCGGTAGCCATATATAAATTCCTTTAATCCTGGGGAGGAGTCTGTGGATGTTGCAGCAAAGCCCACGATTATATACCCCCACGGTCGCTCACTTCGTGTAGCTCCCTGCCCCCCGAGGGGGCCGCCCGCCTGTGGCCCGGCAAAGCCGGTTCCACGGCTCATGCTGGTTGAAGAATTCAGGGCGTTACCAGCGGGGGTATTTACCAGCGGGGGCCGAGGGTCCGGCTTTGCCGGCCCCAGGCGCCGCCCCCTGAGGGGGACCGGGCTACACGCAGTGAGCCTGGACAGGGGGGAGCTTTTCTAAAGACTAATTTCAGGCGCGGGCGCGATGGATTCGAGTTCGAGCAGAAAGGCTTCGGCTGATTCGTAGCGGTGCTCGGGGCTTTTGGCCATCAGCTTGTTGACCACGCCCTGCAATTCCGCATGCACCGCGGGCAGGGCGGGGGTGTCGGCGTTCAGGTGCTTGGCCAGCAGCAGTTCGAGCGATTCGGCAATGTAGGGCCGGCGGTTGGCCAGCATTTCAAACAGCATCACGCCCAGGCTGTAAAGGTCGGATTGCGCCGTCACCTTGCGGCCGGTGGCCTGTTCGGGGCTCATGTAGTAGGGCGTCCCCACGACGTCGCCGTGATGGGTTTGGGTCAGTCCCATGCTGGGGGCCTGCAGCATGGACTTGGCAATGCCGAAGTCGGCCAGCGCCACGCTGCCGTCGGCGCGCAGCATGACGTTTTCAGGCTTGATGTCGCGGTGGACAATGCCGTGTGCGTGGATGGCCGACAGCGCCTGGGCGACCTCGCGCGCCACCGTCAGCGCCTGCGAGCGGGCCAGGTCGGGTCCGAACAGGCTGCGCAGGTCACCGCGTTCAAAGTACTCCATCGCGATGTAGGCATGCTCGTCGGTGAACCCCTGGTCGTAGATCTTGATCACGTGCGGATGGTCGATCTTGCAGAGCAGGGCGTATTCCTGGATGAAGCGCACCAGGTGTTCCGAGGCTTCCTTGCCGCGTGAGTCCAGCACCTTGAGCACGATCGGCAGGCCGTCGGATTCGCGTTCGCTCAGGTAGACCTCGGTCATGCCGCCCGCGCCGATCTTGCGCGTGATGCGGTAGCCCTTGAGGCGTACCGCCTCGCTGCTGGCGTCAAAGCGCAGGTCTTTCAGCGCCGAGAGCTTGGCGTCCAGCGCGCCCTTGACCGCGCGTGCGGTAATGTCCGAATTGGCGCGCACGGCGTCGCTGATCTCGCTGGCGCGCTCGGTCAGGCTGGCCATGCCGTGGATCTTGTCTTCCATGGTGGTGACGAGGCCCGTGACCTCGGCCACATCGATGGCGAGGTTGCGGCCGGGCAGCGAGAGCGAGGTGTGGATGCCGGTCTGGATACCGGTGCCGGCTTCGCCGAGCGTCTGCTCGCTGGCCATCACCGTCCAGCCCTTTTCTTCGGTGGCGTCTTCCAGCCGTGAGGCCAGCGTGACGGTTTCGCCCACGGGCGTGAGTTCCTTGGTCTGTTGCGTGCCGAGCTGGCACAGCGTGACGGCGCCGCTGTGGATGCCGATGCCCATGGCAAACGGCGGCAGCGCGCGGCCGCCGAAGCGCTGCTCCAGCCAGTCGCGGAATTCATGCGTGGCCAGTGCCATGGCAAGAGCCGCAGAAATGGCGCGGCGCGGGGCCGGCAGCGGCGAGCCGGTGAGGGTGTCGACAAACACCGCCATCAGCCCATCGCCGACAAACTTGATGTGCCGGCCGCTGTTTTTCAGCACGGGTTCGGAGATGCGCTCAAAATATTCGGTGAGCAGTTGTGACACTTCCGCGGCGTTGAGCTTTTCAGCCAGCGAGGTGAAATTGCGGATGCTGGCCACCAGCACGGTGGCATTGGCGATTTCTTCGGTTTGCGCGCTGGCCGGAATATCAACCGRTACGCTGTCGGGGCGGCTGCCGCTGATGCGGCTGGCAAAAGCTGCGCGCAGGCGTTCTTCGCCGGCGGCCACCCCCGAGTCGATGGCTTCACGCACCCGTTCTTTTTTCTTCAGCTGCGCGTTGACGGCGTCGAGCAGTTCGGCGCGGCTGAAGGGTTTTGACAGGTAGTCGTCGGCGCCGGCCGTCATGCCGCGGCGCATGCTCTCGCGGTCATCCAGCGCGGTCAGCAGCATGAAGGGAGTGTTGACCAGCAGCGGGTCGGCGCGCACGGCTGCCAGCAGTTCAAAGCCGTTCATGCCGGGCATGCCGACGTCGGAGACGATCAGGTCGGGGCGGCTTGCACGGGCCTGCTCCAGGCCCTGCCGGMCATCTGCGGCCGCGGCCGTTTCAAAACCTTCAAGTTTGAGCAGCCGCACGATGTTGCTGCGGATGGCGTCGTCGTCCTCAACGATCAGGATCAGGGTCATGGGTTTCCTTGAGAAATGGGCAGGCTGATCGTGAACTGTGTGCCCGTTCCCGGCATGCTTGCCACCTCGATTTTGCCGTGATGCAGGTCAACGGCGTGTTTGACAATGGCCAGGCCCAACCCGGAGCCCTGGCGGTTGCCTACATTGGAGCCGCGGTGAAAGCTCTCGAACAGGCGTGGCAGGTCTGAGGGCGGAATGCCGATGCCTTCGTCACTGACGCGCAGGATCAGGTGGTCCCCGGACTCATCCTGCCGGCGGTCCAGCGTGAGCACCACCACACTGCCGGCGGGCGAATATTTGCAGGCGTTGGCCAGCAGGTTGCTGGCAATGTGCCGGACCAGCCGTTCGTCGAGCAGGACCAGCTGCGAAAAAGCGTCGTGGCCGATGGGGGCTTCAAATTCAATCGCATGCTGGCCGGCGTCGCTGGTGTGCATTTCGGTCACGAGCTTGCGGCACAGCGCCGCGATATCCAGCGGTTTCAGGTTGAGCTTGAGTTTGCCGGCGTCGGCCTGCCCGACGGTGAGCATGTCTTCAAGCATGCCCTGCATGCGTTTGACCGCGATCACCAGGTCGGCCATGATGTCCTGGCGCTCGCGGTGCGTGATTTTTTCGCCGTAGTGTTCGATCAACTCTGCGGACGACAGAATCGTGGCAAGCGGCGTGCGGAATTCATGCGAGGCCATCGACACAAAGCGCGTTTTGAGCTCACCCAGCTCGCGTTCGCGCGCCAGGGCCCGCCGGGCTTCTTCGTCGGCTTCCTTGCGGCGGGTGATGTCCACGTAAGTCCACACCGAGCCTTCCTGCGGGCGATTGCGGTCGAGCGCCGAGCCGTCAAGCTGAACCCAGATCAGTTCACCACTTTTGCGGCGCATGCGCGTTTCCAGCGAGAACGATCCGGTTTGCGCGATCTGCGCGTAGGCGAGTTCGCCGGTGCGTTCGAAGTCCTCGTCACTGGGATAGTGAACGCGCGTTTCCTGGCCCAGCAATTCGGCCGGGCTGTAGCCGAGCATGGCGGCCAGCGTGCGGTTCAGCCACTGGTGGCGCCGGCTTTTGAGGAAGGTGACGCCGACGGCGGTGGTTTCGAGGATGGCTTCGCGCTGCGTCAGCGCGGTCTTGAGTTCTTCGTCCAGCCGGCGGCGTTCGCTGATGTCGGACATGAGCACGAGCAGGGCGGGTTCGCCGTCCCACTCAATGCGCGTGCCGTAGATGCTCGCCCAGCCGGTGCGCAGGTCCGGCGCCATGGTCTCGCGCGGTGGCGTGATGAAGCGGGCCTCGTAGGCGCTGACCATGGTGCCTGACTGCATGAGCTCGCGCTGGCGCTGCACCATCCTGCGGTCGTCAGGATGGATCAGGTGCATGGACGGCAGCCCGGTGAGCGTCAGGCCGAACATGGCCTGGGCGCTGGTATTTGAAAAGCGCACGATGCCTTTCTGCACCACCAGGATCACGTCGTTGACGTTTTCCACAACCGCCCGGTAGCGCTCGGCGGCTGATCGGGTCAGAGCCTCGAGTCTTTTGCGCTCGGTGACATCTTTCAGGAAAAAAAGGTCCGCCGGCGCACCTTCCCAGTCCACCAGCACGCCGTTGATTTCCACCC
This sequence comes from Polaromonas sp. P1_G4, assembly GCF_056405475.1. Lineage (NCBI taxonomy): Bacteria > Pseudomonadati > Pseudomonadota > Betaproteobacteria > Burkholderiales > Comamonadaceae > Polaromonas > Polaromonas sp. P1_G4. The sequence goes on along the minus strand of NZ_JBFUCA010000075.1, from coordinate 1,618 downwards.
AGGAAGTCGTGCCGTCGTCGCGCTGGAATCTCGCCTCAAAAGCCGGGACGACGTTGCCGGCGGCGCGCAGCTTGTGCTTGCCGGAAACAAAGTTGCGGTCTTCCGGATGGATGAACTCGATCATGGGCCGGTCGGCCATGGTGCCGGCCTCTGTACCCAGCAAGGCCAGGCACGGCGGATTGGCAAAGCGCAGCAGGCCTTCCTGCCCGACGCAGATGTTTTCGGTCGCGAGGTCCACCATGGTCTGGTAGCGCGCCAGCGATGCACGAAGCTCCTGGGTGCGAAGCGCAACCCGGCGCTCGATTTCACTTTCCATGTCCTCTGGCGTGCCCATCGCCATCCCGCTTGCTGAGCCGTCATTGATTCCCTTTTCCGCAGGTCCGGCCGTTTTCCCACGCACGCGCGGTCCACGGCCCGGCGTATCCGGGGCGGCGGATGGGAGAGCTTGAGCCTGGACGGGCATGTTTAGTGGTGGAGCACCGAGGGAGCGGGAGAGCCAGGAGGAAAAGAAGAAAAGAAAGCGGAAATCAGGACAGGAAGCGGGCAAACAGGGGTGGGGCAATGGAGGCGCAGACTTTGGGAAAGTTTACGGGGCAACCTTGCCACAACTCACTGCGGCGGTAAAGACAGGAAAGTCTGGGCGCACAACACAGCCAACCTGGCATAACCGGCTGGCGGTGCCGGCTGCCATCCCCTCTTGCAGGGCGTCGTCCTGAAAGCCCTAGCCGCCATGCTCCAGCGTGAAGCCGGCATTGCGGTCTTGCCCCAGCAGGGCCACCATTTGCGGCAGGGCCGCTTGCAGCTCTGCCTTGAGGGTGTGGGGCGGGTTAATGACAAACATGCCGCTGGCAGGAAGGCCCGGTCGCACCACGTCACCGGCGGCATCTGTTGTTAATTTGCTCGATTTCACCGTTAAAGCGGCATTCAACCAGCTTCGGCTGGCTTTGACGGCCAGCGTCTTGAGCTTACGGGGCAGGTCATGGGCTTCCGGCCGCGGGATGATGGGATACCAGACCACATAGGTGCCGGTGGCGAAGCGCTTGACGGCGTCTGCCATGCAGGCCGACACGCGCGCGTAGTCGCTCTTCATTTCATAGCTGGGATCACACAGCACCATCGCCCGGCGGGCGGGTGGCGGCAAAAAGGTTTTCAGGGCTTCAAAGCCGTCTTCGCGCGAAACCGCCACCTGGCGGCCTACACCCAACTGTTCAATGTTGCCGGAAAGCGACTTGAAATCGGTGGGATGCAATTCAAACAACTTGAGCTTGTCGCGCCCGCTCAGGAATTGCTGCTCGATGAAAGGGGAGCCCGGATAGATCTTCAGGTGCGCGATGTCGCCGCTTTCGGCGAATTGCGGGTTCAGGCCGCGCAGCAGGTCGATGTAGTCCTGCAGGGCAGGCGCCCAGCCGCCTGCGGCTGGTTTGGCGGTGGTGGGCTTTGCTATTTTTTTAGGAGCTGCTTGCGCATGCTGTGCTTGGGCTGGAGCCGGTTTTGCCTCGGAAACAGATTGGGAAAGCAGCCTGAAAATGCCTTCCTGGGCCTCACCGCTGGTTTCGGTGTAGTCGCCGTCAAGCCGGTACAGGCCCGCGCCCGCATGCGTGTCGATCACGGTCAGCGC
>NZ_JBFUCA010000074.1:0-12125 GCF_056405475.1 Polaromonas sp. P1_G4 | reverse complement strand
CGTACAGCACTTCGGCCGCCATCACCGGCGTGCCGAGCTGCTCGCGCAGGCCCATGAGCTTGCGCAGGCGGTTGTTCTCCTGCGTGAGCTGCTCGACCTGGCCGGCACGCAACGATTGCAGCGCGAGCTTGCGGCCGGCTTCTTCGCTGCTGGTTTTGGCCTGGTTCAGGGTGGTGAAATATTCACCGCTGCTTTTGACCGCGCGCACCGGTTGCAACGCCAGCCATTGCACCGGATACAAGGCCGTAGCCAGCGCGGCGCGCACCGGTTGGGTAATGCGAAAACGCGTATCGGCCACCATCAGGAACAGCGACAGCGCGCTGAAAAACACCAGCTTGGACAGCGCCGAAGGCCCCTGTTTGAAAAAGGGCGGCGGGGATCTGTCGAGGGTTCCTAAAGGCATGGTTCGCTGTCAGGCTGGCCCCGCTTCATGCCCGGCGTGCAGCATGAAGTGAAGACGCTTATTCCGAGGTGAAGATGGAACCCAGGCGGTCCATGCGCTCCAGCGCAATGCCACAGCCGCGCACCACACAGGTCAGCGGGTCTTCGGCCACCAGCACCGGCAGGCCGGTTTCTTCGGCCAGCAGGCGGTCCAGGTCGCGCAGCAAGGCGCCACCGCCGGTCAGCATCATGCCGCGCTCGGCGATGTCGGCGCCCAGTTCGGGGGGCGTTTGCTCCAGAGCGTTCTTCACGGCGCTAACGATGTTGTTGAGCGGGTCGGTCAGGGCTTCGAGGATTTCGTTGCTGGAGATGGTGAAGCTGCGCGGCACGCCTTCGGACAGGTTACGGCCCTTGACTTCCATTTCCTTGACTTCGGAGCCGGGGAAGGCCGAACCGATGCTCTTCTTGATGGCCTCGGCGGTGGGCTCGCCGATCAGCATGCCGTAGTTGCGGCGGATGTAATTGATGATGGCTTCGTCGAAACGGTCGCCGCCGACACGCACGCTGCCCTTGTAGACCATGCCGCCCAGCGAAATCACGCCGACTTCGGTCGTGCCGCCGCCGATGTCGACCACCATGGAGCCGCTGGCTTCCGACACGGGCAGGCCCGCGCCAATCGCGGCCGCCATCGGTTCTTCAATCAGGTACACATCGCTGGCACCGGCGCCGAGCGCGCTTTCGCGGATGGCGCGGCGCTCAACCTGGGTGGAGCCGCAAGGCACGCAGATGATGATGCGCGGGCTGGGCTTGAACAGGCTGCGCGGGTGCACCATCTTGATGAACTGCTTGAGCATCTGCTCGGTCACGGTGAAGTCGGCGATCACGCCGTCTTTCATCGGGCGGATGGCCTCGATGTTGCCGGGGACCTTGCCCAGCATGGCCTTGGCTTCGTGGCCGACGGCCTGGATGGTTTTTTTGCCCTGGGGGCCGCCTTCGTGGCGGATGGCGACCACAGAGGGCTCATCCAGCACAATACCGCGGTCGCGTACAAAAATCAGGGTGTTGGCGGTGCCAAGGTCAATGGCCAGGTCGGTGGAGAAGTACCGACGGAATGATTCAAACATATGCAGGAGTCCGGTTGAGCATGAGCAAACTTCGTTGCTCCATCGCCTTTTTATTGATCAAGCAATTATGGGGAAGTTGAGCCAGAGGCGCTCTGAAATCTGCTTCCGGCACCTAAAAAACGCCTAAAGCCCGCATCCAACCCTGATTTCACACCAAAGGCGGGATAATAACGCATCCCCTATAGATCAATAGCTTTAGCCTGCCTGTTTTTTCAGCTTTACACCTCGTTTCAGCCCCTGTTTTCTGGTTTATTTTTCCCGTATTTCCTTCATCCCTACCCCATGGCATTGACACCCCAAGACATCGCCCGCGTCGCCAACCTGGCGCGGCTGGAATTGCGCCCCGACGAAACCGAGCACACCCTGGCCCAACTCAACGGCTTTTTCGCCCTGGTCGAGCAGATGGAAGCCGTCAATACCGAAGGGGTGGAGCCTTTGGCCCATCCAGCGGCCGTGATCGGTGAAGTGGCCCTGCGCCTGCGCGAAGATGTCGCCAGCGAGCCCAACCAGCGCGAAGCCAGCCAGGTGAGTGCGCCCGCCGTAGAGCGCGGCCTTTTCCTCGTGCCCAAGGTGATCGAATGAGCGGCGCCATGAAATCTTCTTCCGCTTCTTCTGACCTCCACGACCTGGGCGTTGCCCAGCTGGCCGCCAAACTGGCCGCCGGCGAAGTCTCCAGCGTTGAAGTCACGCAGCATTTTCTGGCCCGGATCCGGCAGGAAAACCTGGGCGCCTTCCTGGCCACCAGCCCCGACGTGTCGCTGACGCAGGCCAGGGCAGCCGATGTCCGCCTCGCCGCCGGTGAGCGCGCGCCCCTGCTGGGCGTACCGCTGGCGCACAAGGACGTTTTCGTCACGCGCGACTTCCCCACGACAGCCGGCTCCAAAATCCTGGAAAACTACCGCAGCCCCTTTGATGCAACTGTGGTGGGCAAGCTCGGCGCAGCCGGCATGGTCACGCTGGGCAAGCTCAACTGCGACGAGTTCGCCATGGGCTCGGGCAACGACAACAGCGCCTACAAGCCGGTGAAGAACCCCTGGGACCTGGAACGCATTCCGGGCGGCTCCTCGGGCGGTTCGGCGGCCGCCGTTGCGGCCCGCCTGGTGCCCGCCGCGACCGGCACCGACACCGGCGGCTCGATCCGCCAGCCCGCGTCGCTCACCGGCATCACCGGCATCAAGCCCACCTACGGCCGCTGTTCACGCTACGGCATGGTGGCCTTTGCCTCCAGCCTGGACCAGGCCGGCCCGATGGCGCGCAGCGCGCTCGACTGCGCCCTGCTGCTCTCCAGCATGGCCGGGCCCGACCCCGACCGTGACTCCACGTCGCTGGACCTGCCCATCACGGACTACGCTACTGATTTGATAGCTGCCGGCGCAGAACCTGCGGGCGCAAAACCGTTAAAAGGCTTGAGAATCGGGCTGCCCACGCAATTCTTCGGCTCGGGCTGCGCACCTGACGTGCTGGCCGCCGTGCGCGCCGCGCTGGGTGAATATGAAAAGCTGGGCGCCACATTGATTGACGTGAGCCTGCCGCTCACCGAACTCTCCATTCCCGTGTATTACGTGATCGCGCCGGCCGAGGCCAGCAGCAATTTGAGCCGCTTTGACGGCGTGCGCTATGGCCACCGCGCCGCCAACTACACCGACCTCAACGACATGTACAAAAAGTCGCGCTCGGAAGGCTTTGGCGACGAGGCCACGCGCCGCATCATGATCGGCACCTATGTGTTGTCGCACGGCTACTACGACGCCTACTACCTCAAGGCGCAGAAAATCCGCCGCCTGATCGCGCAGGATTTCCAGACCGCCTTCACACAGTGCGACATCATTGCAGGCCCCGTTTCACCCACCGTCGCGTGGAAGATCGGCGAGAAATCCGATGATCCGGTGGCCAACTACCTGGCCGACATCTACACGCTGTCATCCAGCCTCGCCGGCTTGCCTGGCATGAGCGTGCCCGCAGGCTTTGGCGCGGGCGGCATGCCCGTCGGCCTGCAGTTAATCGGCAACTACTTCAAGGAAGCGCAACTGCTGGGCGCCGCGCACCAGTTTCAGTTGGCTACCGACTGGCACCTGCGCCAGCCCCCAAGCCTTTGAGTGATTTGACATGAGCCAGACCCAATCCACCGTCAACCCTTTCGCCGAAATGCAAGCCGGCCGCCCCACCGGGCCGCTGGTGCAAGGTTACGAAGTCATCATCGGCTTTGAGACCCACACGCAGCTCACCACGCAATCGAAAATTTTCAGCCGCGCCTCTACCGCGTTCGGCGCCGAGCCGAACACACAGGCCTGCGCCGTGGACCTCGCCCTGCCCGGCGCCCTGCCGGTAATGAACAGGGGTGCTGTGCAGCGCGCCATTGAGTTCGGCCTGGCCGTCAATGCGCACATCGCCGAGCAAAGCGTGTTCGCACGCAAGAATTACTTCTACCCTGACCTGCCCAAGGGCTACCAGATCAGCCAGTTCGAGATTCCGGTGGTGCAAGGCGGCAGCGTCGAGTTTTTCCTGGACGGCGAGGAACGCGCGGTGCGCCTGGTGCGCGCCCACCTTGAGGAAGACGCGGGCAAGTCGCTGCACGAAGATTTCATTGGCATGAGCGGTATCGATTTGAACCGCGCCGGCACGCCGCTTCTCGAAATCGTGACCGAGCCCGACATGCGTTCGTCCGCTGAGGCGGTGGCGTACGCCAAGGAGCTGCACAAGATCGTCACCTGGATCGGCATTTGCGACGGCAACATGCAGGAAGGCAGCTTCCGCTGCGATGCCAACGTGTCGGTGCGCAAACCCGGTGCCGAGTTGGGCACCCGCCGTGAGATCAAGAACCTGAACAGCTTCAAGTTCATGCAACAGGCCATTGACTATGAAGTGCGCTGGCAGATCGAACAGATTGAAGACGGCCATGTGATTCAGCAGGCCACGGTGTTGTTTGATCCGGACACGGGCGAGACGCGTTCGATGCGAACCAAGGAAGATGCCGCGGACTACCGCTACTTCCCTGACCCGGACCTGCCGCCGCTGGTGATCGGCCGTGACTGGGTGGAGAAAACCCGCTCCGACATGTCAGAACTGCCGCGCGTGATGGCAGCGCGCTTTGTGGCTGATTACGCCCTGCCCGAATACGATGCCGGCCAACTCACGCAAAGCAAAGCCACTGCCGCCTATTTCGAAGCGGTGGCAACACTCAGCAAACAGCCCAAGCTGGCCAGCAACTGGGTCATGGGCGAGTTGTCGCGGCGGCTGAACAGTGAAGAAAAATCGATTGAAACTTCCACCGTCAGCGCTGCGCAACTTGCCGCCCTGATTGGCCGGATTGCGGACGGCACGATTTCCAACAATGCTGCCAGGYAGGTGTTTGATGCGTTGTGGACCGGCGAAGGCCAGGACGTAGACGCCATCATCGAAGCCAAAGGCCTCAAACAGATGAGCGACACCGGCGAGTTGGAAAAGATCATCGATGATGTTCTGGCCGCCAACGCCAAAAACGTCGAAGAGGTCCGGTCGGGCAATGCCAAAGCCATGAACGCACTGGTCGGTCAGGCCATGAAAGCCACCAAAGGCAAGGCCAATCCGGCCCAGGTGAACGAGTTGCTCAAAAAGAAGCTGGGCTGACCGTTCTGACGGAGTTAACAACAGCCCAGGGGCGAGCCGCTAATTTTTTGCGGCGCCAGCAACACCACTGGCCGCAATGGCAGGCGCGCCGGCAACGGCCCACAGCTGCTTGAGCTTGACCAGCTCTTCGTCAAACCGCTGGTTGACGCGTTTTTTTTCCTGCTCCTGGTCCAGGATGAACTTCTTCTGCACCAGAGCGCTGTTGTCGTTTTCCTCGATCCTGCGTTTCAGCGCAGGAGGTGCCTTGGCGGGGTCTTTCGCGTAGAACTCGAGCTCGCTGTTGATGCTCTTGCGCTGCGCGGCCAGTTCCACCGTTCTTTTGCTCGCAGCCTTGATGACCTCATCGATCTGGGCCAGCGCGGTGACGCGTTCCTGGTCGTGCACTTCCCGGCGCGGATAGCGCMGCAACAGGGCGCGGTCACGCCGTTTTTCCTCGGCTTCGCGTGCGCGCACTTCGGCTGCGGCCTTCTCTTTTTCCTCGAGGGCGGTGCGCTCCTGCACGGTCAACGACGGGCCCACCTGGCGCTTGACCAGGCCGGTGGGGCCCAGTTCCTGTTGCGTGCGGTCTATGCATTCAATGATCGGGCGATCTGCCGTGATCTTGCGGCCCTTGCCGTCAACACAGGTGTAGATGTTTTGCGCTGCGACGGGGACGGCCAGGCACATGAGTGAAACACAGATGACCGTGAACAGGGTTCGCAGGAGCAATTCGAATCCTTAATTGACGCCGTATCGTTCCCGATAGGCCAGCACCGACTGGTAGTGCGCTTGCAAAGATAACGTTTCAGGAGCGCTTATAGCCGACGTGCCGCCCTGCCTGGAGAGATACTGCAGCAAGTCGGTCAGGCGCGCAATCGCACAAACCTGCAACCCCAACTGATTCGTAACATATTGCACAGCACTGTGGTTCACATCCACACCGTTTTCGGTGGCCTTCTCCTGCCGGTCCAGCGCCAGCGCCACAGCGTGGGGAATGGCCCCGGCTGCCCGGATGATGGCAATGGATTCGCGGGCGGCGGTGCCTGCGGACATCACGTCGTCAATGATCAGCACACGGCCTTTGACGGGTGCGCCGACCAGCGTGCCGCCTTCGCCATGGTCCTTGGCCTCCTTGCGGTTGTAGGCAAACGGAAAATTGCGCCCCAGCCGCGCCAGCTCGACGGCCACCGCGGCAGCCAGCGGAATGCCCTTGTAGGCGGGCCCGAAAATCATGTCGAATTCAAGACCGCTGCGCTCTTCTTCGGCCAGCAGGTGGCGCGCATAGAATTGCGCCAGCCGGCCCAGCTTGGCCCCGTCGTCAAACAGGCCGGCATTGAAAAAATAGGGGCTCATGCGCCCGGCCTTGGTCTTGAATTGCCCGAAGCGCAGCACGCCTGATTCGACGGCAAACTGCACGAATTCCTGTGCCAGCGCACCGTCCGCAGAATGCGCTTCGTCCTTGTTGTCCAGTTTCCCTGCCGTGCTCATTTGAAAGTCCCATGTTTAAATTAACCAGCCTCAACCTCAACGGTATCCGCTCCGCAGCCAGCAAGGGGTTGCTGGACTGGGTTGCACAATCCATGCCGGATTGTATTTGTGTGCAGGAGCTCAAGGCCCAGGCCGCCGACATGAGCGGCCGGTTCGAGGAAATCGCCGGCATGAAAGGCCATTTTCATTTCGCCGAGAAAAAAGGCTACTCCGGGGTCGGCGTGTACACGAGGCACGAACCCAGCGACGTCATCGTGGGCTACGGCTCCGCCGAATTCGATGCCGAAGGACGTTATGTGGAACTGCGCTTTGACAGACCCGGGCGCAAGCAAAGCCCCAAGCTGTCCATCATCAGCTGCTATTTCCCGAGCGGCTCTTCGGGCGAGGAACGCCAGGCCGCCAAGTTCCGCTTCCTGGCCGAGTTTTATCCGCGCCTGCTGGCCCTGAAGGAAACGCGCGACTTCGTGCTGTGCGGCGACATCAATATCGCGCACCAGGAAATCGACCTGAAAAACTTCAAGGGTAATAAGAAGAACAGCGGCTTCCTGCCCGAAGAACGCGCCTGGATGACCGAGCTGCTGCGCGATGCCGAGCTGGCCAACGAAGCCGCACAGGAGCTGACACAGCGCACAGGCCCCTCGGTCAAGGGCGGCGGTATGGTCGATGTCTACCGAAAGCTGCAGCCCACAGCCACGGACGCGGCCTACACCTGGTGGAGCAACCGCGGCCAGGCCTATGCCAAGAACGTAGGATGGCGGCTGGACTATCACCTCGCCACCCCGGCGTTTGCCGCGCTGGCCCGCAGCGAACATATCTACAAGGAACAGCGGTTTTCCGACCACGCACCCATGAGCGTGGACTATGAGTTTGGACTTTGACCCCCGCCCAGGCTCACTGCGTGTAGCCTGTCCCCCCCTTCCAGGGGGCGGCGCCTGCGGTCTGGCAAAGCCAGTCCCGCGGCCCCTGCTGGTGAATACCCCGCTGGTTAGTCCCTGAATTTTCAACCCAGCCGGGGCCGCGGATCCGGCTTTGCCGGGCCGCAGGCACCGTCCCCTGCAAGGGGAAAAGGTCTACACGCAGTGAGCCCGATAGGGGTGTGCCAATCTTTCGGCTTTGCCAGACCGCAGGCGGGCGGCCCCCTCGGGGGGCAGGGAGCTACATAAAGTGAGCGACCGTGGGGGCTCTACTGCGCCGCCCAGATGCGCTGGATCTGGGTAGACAGCTCCATCGGGTCAAACGGCTTGGGGATCACCTCCATGGCGCCCAGGCCCTTATACACCGCGACCTCTGCAGCCTGCACCTTCGCGGTCATGAAAATCACCGGCGTGTCGGCCGTGGCCGGCAATGCCCGAAGACCTTTGAGCGTGCTGGGCCCGTCCATGCCGGGCATCATCACGTCCAGCAGCAGCAGGTCGGCGCCGGCGCCCGGTGCGGCATCCAGCGCCTCCTGGCCCGAAGCGCAGGCGATAACGGTGAAGCCGCCTACGGCTTCCAGCGCCATTTGCGCAACCATACGAATGTCGGGTTCGTCTTCGACATACAGGATACGGGTCAGTGGTTTGGTCATGATCAGATCAGGGGTTGGGWTTGGGTGGGGCGGTAGTCGGCGGGAATCTGGAGCACACGCTGGATTGTATTGAGCAGTTCGGTATTGGAAGTATGGGCCTTGACCAGCACCGCATCGGCCTGCTTGCCATCTGCCGGGTTTACGTCGCCGGCCGAGAACACGATCACCGGCGGGCGCGGATCCAGGGCGTCGATATCCTCGAACAGGTCCCAGCCCGAATGGCTGCCGAGCGACAGGTCCAGCAGGATCAGGTCGAATGAATGCTGGCGCAGGAGGGCGCGAGCCTCGTCCAGCGTGGTGGCAAATTCGAAGGTCGCAAAGTCCTGCGCAATGGCTGCCGTGATTTGCTGGATATCCTGGTCGTCTTCGACATGCAGAACGCGCGGTTTGCCTTCATCCACACTGACAACGGCCCGGCGCAGGCTGTGAATGAGGAGCCGCTCGTCAATCGGCTTTTTCAGCCAGTCCGACACCGTGTGCGGCTTGCGGTTGAACTGCAACTGCCCTTGCTCGGCCATGGCCGAGATCACCACAACAGGCAGGTGGCGGGTTCGTTCGTCCTCCCGCAGCTGGCCGATAAAAGCCACGCCGTTCTGCCCCGGCAGTTTCAGGTCTACCGTCACGGCGTCGTAGCTGTTAACTGCCAGGCAAGCCAGCGCTTGCTCCGCGCTGTGTGTCATGTCGGAGTCGAACCCGGCCTTGCTCAGCATCATGCTGATCAGCCTGGCCACATCGGGATCGCCTTCGCAGATCAGGATGCGGGGCCGGGTTGAAACAGCCGGCTGTATCCGCACGGGTTGCAGCAGTGGCACCGGGTTGGTCCATTCCGGCACTTCAAAAAAGAAGGTGGTTCCCACGCCTTCCGCGCTGCTGAAGCCGATCGTGCCGTCCATCTTCTCCACCAGCGCGCGGGAAATATTCAGGCCGAGGCCGGTTCCGCCTTTTTGCCGGGTGTCGGAAGAATCTGCCTGCGAGAATTTCTGGAAAATGCGGCCGTGGAACTCCTCGGGAATGCCGGGGCCGACATCAACCACCTCGACGCGAACGCGCTGCGCCGACCGTGACAGCCTGACCTCCACCGGGCTGCCCGGCGGCGAAAACTTGACCGCGTTGGACAGAAGATTGGTCAAAACCTGGGTCATGCGATCGGCGTCGATCCGCACCTGCAGGGCGACGTCAGGCGCCCGCAACACGAGGTCTACCCGGTGCTGGCTGGCAAAGCCCTCGTTGGCGACCAGCGCCTGCTGCACCAGTTGCCGAAGGTCCACCACCTGCAGGTCCAGGCGCAATTTGCCGGACTCGATTTTTTCACTGTCCAGGATGTCGTTGATCAGCCGGATCAGGCGCTCGCAGTTGCTTTGGGCAATGCCCACCAGGTTCYTCACCGCCGCAGGCAGCTCACCGGCCACGCCGCCGGAAATCAGCCCCAGAGAGCCGCGTATGGACGTCAGCGGCGTGCGCAGCTCGTGGCTGACGGTGGACACGAATTCGGTCTTCATGCGGTCGATACGCCTGAGCTCGGTGATGTCCGTGCCCATTGAGAAGAACCCGATGACCTTGTCTTTGGCTGCGCCTTCGCCGTAGCGGGGGAAATACTGCATCGCGAAGTGCCTGCGCTCGCCTTGCGGCGTCACCTGGGTGCGTTCGTAGCGGACCGGCTTGCCGCTCAGCACTTCTTCCACTTTCTCCCGGACGGTTTCGTAAATCTCCGGACCCAGGACTTCAGCCAGGGGGTGCCCGTCGATCTGCTCGAAGCTCAGGCCGAAAGCAGCTTCGTAAGCGCGGTTGTGAAAGCGAAAGCGCTGCTCCGTATCGAGGTAGGCAATCAGGGCCGGCACCGTATCGGTGACCTGGCGCAGCTGGGACTCGCTCGCCCGCAAGGCCTTGCTGATGCGCTTGCTCTCGGTAATGTCATGCATCAACGCGGTGAAAAGGCGGCGGCCGCCGACCTGCACATCACTAAAAGACACACTGACCATGAACTCGCTGCCATCTTTGCGCATGGCGCGCACTTCCTGCCCGGATATCCGGAATGTTTCCGGCTGCTCGCGCATCATGGAGGTGAAATCCTTGTATTGCTGGCGAAACCGCGGCGGCACCAATTCCGACACGTCACGGCCGATCAGATCGCTTTTCTCATACCCAAAGAGCTGTAAAGCCGCCGCGTTGGCCTCCAGAACGATGTCGTCGGACGTGGTGGTGATCACCGTTTCGACCATCCCCTCGGTAATGCTGCGGCTCATCACTTCTGTGTCGCGCAATTGCTCCTCACCGCGTTTTCGCACGTGCTCATAGTGCTTGACCACATAGACCATCCAGGCCAGCATGCAGGCAAACAACAGGTTTCCCGCGATGATGAAGCCCTGAGCCCACTGGGCGCTATGCTCCGCCGCGGCCTGCGCGTCACGCCACTTGTGGACCTCGCGATTACGCGCGTTTTCCAGCAACCCGTCGGTGCGCAGCCTCAATTGCCGGCTGGCATCACTGCCAAGAACGGTCGCAGCGGCTTCGGGGCCGGACGCCTTGCGCGCCGCGATGGACTGGTTCGCGATCAGGGCGCGCTGGTTGATCAGTTCGTCAAACTCCACGGCCTCCTGCAGCACGTTGGCGCTGCGCATGCGTGCCCTGATCGCGCGCAACTCGACCCGAGCCCGCTGGAACTCCTCCAGCTCCTGGGGGCTGCCGCTCAGAAGATACTGCCGCAATGTGGACTCGGCCGTGCGGAGGCCGGAGTCCGCACGCTCGAGCATCACCAGCGTGTCTTCCGTGCGCACCCGGGATTGCGCCGTTTCAATCAGGCGGTCGATGCCGATGTACGAGGCCGCACCCACAACCATCATCAGCACGAGGCCTGCAGCCAATGCGATTTTGATCTTGACCAGAAAAGCGTTGGAGGAAACCATGGACATTTTGTGCGATCTGATCGTAGGCGTTCACGCAGTACCGGGAAAGCGCTGCTGCAGTGCCTTAACTGCCCGTCCGACTTCGGCCTGCACCTGCGGCGAAAGCGGCCGGCCGGCACCGACATGAGGTTCTATGGCCAGTTCCAGCGCCTGGGCCGCAAGACCGAGGTCGACCCATCCGAAGGTTGCCGCAGATCCGGCCAGGCTGTGCGCATGGCGTTCCAGGGTTGGCAGAGCCTGCGCCAGATCGTCGCCGTTGAGAATTTGTTGCCATAAGGCCGCCACCTGCTCAAGACGACGCGGCAACGAGCGGGTGTAATCGGCGCGCTGCTCCTCCAGAAATGCGAGCAGGGCCGGGTTGGGTTGCGTCATGGCATCCGGAAAGCTGGCGCCAGCCATGCGCTATTTGATGCGGTGCCGCGGGAGAAGCTGGTGACCAGCCCCGAAGTCGCCTTGGCATGCAAGCCGCGCGGGCACGCATGTTGCACTTGATGAAGAAGAAAGCACATGCGGCTTATCTTACGGCGCAGGTGCCAAAACGCAGCGTAGGACAAGTACGAGGTTTCGCCTTGGGGTGCACCGCTTGCGGCGGGATGTCAGAAGCGAATCATCTGTACCGACGGATAATTAATTCTTATAGACTGCTTTATCGCAAAAAACCCTGAATCTATGCGGTAACTAAATACATTAGTATTCAATCATTGGAGGCGCCGCGCGCATCAAGCCGATGGATCGGCAGCCCGCCCCAGCGCGGCGATCACATCAGACTGGGTAATAATTCCCACCAGCCGCCCCCCCTCCCCGATGATGGGAATGTGGTGGTGACCGGTGCTGCCGAACAGCGGCACCAGTTCCACCAGCCGACGGTGCATGCCCGCCACCCGCACATTGCGGGTCATGATCTGGCCGACGACTTCAGGTTTGTCGGAGTAAACGCTGCGCGTGGTGCGCACCAGCTGCCTCAACTTGGCGTCAAAGCCTTCGTACAAATCGAGTTCTGCCGCCCGCATGAAGTCGGCCTGCGTGATGATGCCCGCGATGCGGAAGCTACGGTCCACCACCGGCAAGGCCTTGATG
>NZ_JBFUCA010000073.1:0-12137 GCF_056405475.1 Polaromonas sp. P1_G4 | reverse complement strand
TTGCCGGACCGGGTGCGCCACTATGTGCGTGACGCGGTCGTGCAAGGCCAGGTCAGCGACGTGAAGTTCAAGGTCAAGGGACCGCTGGCGCAATTGCCTTTCACCAACCCGGCGCAAGGGGACTTCCGGGTGACCGCCAAGGTGCGGAATGGGCACTATGCCTATGTGCCCAAATCCATACAGCCGGCMGGAGCGGCGGGGTGGCCGGCCTTGACTGAACTCAACGGCGAACTGGTGTTTAACCATGCGGCACTTGAGGTCAACGACGTCACCGGCAAGGTCAATGGCCTGCCGGGTTTGCAGCTGGTCAAGGGTAATGCACGTATCCCTGACCTGACCCATGACACCACTGTCGAGGTGAACACACACCTCAAGGGGCCGCTTGCTGATGCGCTGGGGTTCGTCAACCAGTCCCCGGTTGCCGGCATGACCAATCATGTGCTGGCCAAGGCGGTTGCGGCCGGAACGGGCGAATACCGGTTCCGGCTGGACTTGCCTATCCACACGATCGATAAATCCCGGGTGGAAGGAACCGTCACTCTGCCCGGCAATGACCTGCAATTTGGCCTGGATACCCCAGCGCTGACAAAACTCAAGGGCGTTGTGACCGTGAGCGAACGCGGTTTCACCGTGACAGGCGCCCAGGCACGGCTGCTTGGCGGCGACGTCCGTTTTGACGGTGGCACGCGGGTGCAGGCGCGATCGCCCGGCAATGCAGAGCCGGAAAGCCTGGTGGCATTCAAGGCGCAAGGCGTTGTCACCGCTGAAGGGTTGCGTCAGGCCAGGGAGCTCGGCGCGCTTTCGCGCATGGCCCAAAATGCCACGGGCAGCACGGCTTACACCGCCTCGTTGGGTTTTCGCCGTGGCGTGCCTGAGCTGGTTGTCGCCAGYAGCCTGCAAGGCATGGCGCTCAACCTGCCCGCGCCCCTGAGCAAGACCGCAGAAGCGGCATTGCCGCTGCGGTTTGAGAATTCGCTTGTGCCGACCTCCATGGGGCCGGGGCAAAAGCTGGAGGACCAGCTTTCGGTAACCATTGGCCGTGTGGCGTCCGTCATGTATGTGCGCGACGTCAGCGGCAGCGAACCTCGTGTGATGCGGGGCGGAATCGGCGTCGGGCTGGAGCCGGGGGAGACAGTGCCCGTGCAGGAAGCCGGTGTGGCGGCCAATATCAACCTGGCCCACGTGGACCTCGATGCCTGGCAAAAAATACTGGCAGATTCTTCTTCCGGCAGCGCGCTCCAGACACCTCCGCCGGTGGCTGCCACTGCGGCGACCAACCGGGCCGCCGCGAACGCGTCCCTGACTTATCTGCCGACCTCCATGGCCATTCGCGCAAAGGAGCTGGTGATTGAAGGGCGCAAGCTGAACAACGTGGTGGTGGGAGGCTCCCGTGAAGGCCTGACATGGCGTGCAAATATCGACGCGTCGGAGCTCAATGGATATGTCGAATTCCGGCAGCCTGGCGGCATAGGGGCCGGGCGGGTCTATGCGCGGCTTTCCCGTTTGAGCCTGGCGCCAGGTACGGCCAGTGACGTGGAAGCGATCCTGAACGAGCAGCCCGCCAGCATCCCTGCCCTGGACATCGTGGTGGAAGACCTGGAGCTGCGCGGAAAAAAGCTGGGGCGGGTCGAGATCGACGCCGTCAACCGCGGAGCGTCTGCCGCGGCCCGCGAGGGCGTGCGCGAATGGCGCCTGAACAAGTTCAATGTGATCCTTCCCGAGGCGGTGCTGACGGCAACGGGCAACTGGGTGGCGATCAATGCCCAGAGCGTTGCGACAAATGCGCCGCGTGCCGCGCGCGCGGCTGCCGAGCGCCGCCGCACCGTGATGAATTTCAAGCTGGACATCGCCGATTCGGGTGAGCTGCTCAAGCGCTTTGGCATGGGTGAGGTCATTCGCCGTGGCAAGGGCAAACTGGAGGGGCAGGTCGCGTGGATGGGGTCACCTCTCAGCCTGGACTATCCCAGCATGAGCGGACAGTTCAACGTCAATGTGGAGTCGGGGCAGTTTGTCAAGGCTGACCCGGGCATCACAAAACTGCTGGGTGTGCTGAGCCTGCAGTCTTTGCCCAGGCGGCTGACCCTGGATTTCCGGGACGTTTTTTCCGAAGGCTTTGCCTTTGACTTTGTCCGCGGCGACATCAATATCAACCAGGGCGTCGCCTATACCAACAACCTGCAGATGAAGGGCGTGAATGCGGCCGTGCTGATGGAGGGTAGTGCCGATATTGCCAAGGAGACGCAGAACATCAAGGCGGTCGTGGTGCCGGAAATCAATGCCGGTACGGCTTCCCTGATCGCCACAGTCATCAATCCGGCCATCGGCCTGGGCAGCTTCCTTGCCCAGATGTTCCTGCGCCGGCCTTTGATGCAGGCGGCGACCCAGGAATTCCACATTGAAGGAACCTGGTCTGACCCGAAAATCATCAAGGTGGATCGCAAGGCACAGGCTGCAGCAGAGCCTGTTCAGGAGGTTCGTTAACCATGAAGATAGCTGCCATCCAGATGGTCTCAGGTACGCGCGTGCAGGACAACCTTGCCGCAGCCCGCAGCCTGCTTGAGCAGGCTGCGGCGCAGGGCGCCGAACTGGCCGTGCTGCCGGAATATTTCTGCATCATGGGCTTCAAGGACACCGACAAGCTGAAAGTCCAGGAGAGCGTCGGAACGGGCTTGATACAGGACTTCCTGAGCCGGTCGGCGCGTGAGCTCGGCTTGTGGATCGTGGGCGGCACGCTGCCCATGGCCACGTCTGATCCGGCGCGCGCGCGCAACTGTTCGCTGGCCTATGCGCCGACGGGCCAATGCATCGCGCGGTACGACAAGATCCATCTTTTTCGCTTTGCGCAGGGAAAGGAAGACTATGACGAAACGCGTGTGCTGGAGCCCGGCGCGCAGCCCGTCGGGTTTGATCTGGTTTCCCGCGATGGCCATGTCTACGCTGTCGGCATGAGCATTTGTTATGACCTGCGCTTCCCGGAGCTTTACCGCGCGTTGAAGGCCGATGTGCTGCTGGTGCCCAGCGCGTTTACCTACACCACCGGGCAGGCGCATTGGGAAGTGCTGCTGCGTGCACGCGCCATTGAAAACCAGGCCTATGTCATTGCGGCGGCGCAGGGCGGCACGCATGAAAACGGCCGTCGTACCTGGGGCCACAGCATGCTGGTGGATCCCTGGGGTGAGGTGCTGGCCCAGCAGGCCGAAGGCGCAGGCGTTGTTCTGGGTGAAATCTCCAGCACTCACACGGAAGGTGTGCGAAGCCGTTTGCCTGCATTGAACCATCGTTTCCTATGAGGCCGGCCGCGTGAGGTTTCCGTTTGCCAACGGCGTCAGCCGCGCCAGCAAGCGCTGGTCCCTGTGGGCGCTGCTGGTGGCGCTGCTGGTGGCGTTGCTGGGCATTCTGGTGTGGCTGGCGGGACGGTACGAGTCCAGCATGGTGCAAAGCCGGCTGGAGCATGACGCAGCGGAAGCCGTGACCGACATCCGCTCGGGACTGACGCGCAATATCCAGACCTTGCAGGCACTTCAGTCCAGCGACCGCACGCCGGAGTCGTGGCATTCGTCCGCCGCCGAGCTGCTTCGCGAGCGCCGTGAAATCATGCGGCTTGAATGGCGCAGCGAAGCGCTCGATGTGCTCGGGTTTGTGGAGACGCCCTATCGCACTTCGGTGTTCGAGCGGCTCGGGCGGGGCAGTTTGCAAACCGACGTGGGCCTGACCTGCACCACGGCCCGGCGCCTGAGCGGCGCGGCCTACTCCACCAGTTATTTCATGCCGCAGCGCGATGGCCTGGGTCTGGAGGTGCTCGACATGTGCCTGCCCATCACGGTGTCGGGGCGCCTCACGGGGTATAGCGTGGTCACCTATTCGCTGCAGGACATTCTGGGGGAACTGGTCGGCCGCCAGCTCGCACGGGGCATCGGCCTGTCTTTTACCGAAGCGGACGGCACGCGCCTGGCCCTGCAAGGCGTGCCTTCGCGCGGCAGCCGGATTTATATTGCGCAACAGCTGCTGGACCTGCCCGGCAATACGCTGGTGGTCAGGATGGAAAGCCGGCTGGGCACGCCGGCCCTTTTTCCCAACGTGCTCACCGCACTGGTAACCGCCATGTCACTGGCGCTGCTTGCCGTGTTGTACCTCCTCGCAAGGGATATGCGCCGCAGGCTGAAAGTCGAGCATGACCTCGGCGAGGCCCTGGCTTTCCGCAAGGCCATGGAGGACTCCGTGCTGACCGGCCTGCGCGCGCGCGACCTGCACGGGCGCATCACTTACGTGAATCCGGCGTTTTGCAAGATGGTTGGCGTGGACGCCAAGGACCTGCTCAACCAGAGCTTTCCCTCGCCCTACTGGCCACCCGAACTGGCCGGCGTTTATCAGCAGCGCCAGGAAATCCGGCTGGCGGGCAACAGCCTGCCCAGGGAGGGTCACGAATCGGTGTTCATGCGGCGCGATGGCACGCGGTTCCCCGTGTTGATCATGGAAGCTCCGCTGATCAATGCCGTGGGCAAGCACACCGGCTGGATGAGTGCGATTCTGGACGTCAGTGAACAGCGACGGGTGGAAGAGCTTTCCCGTGCCAGCCAGGACCGTCTGCAGGCCACCGCACGATTGGCGATGGTTGGCGAGATGGCCTCGCTGCTCAGCCACGAACTCAACCAGCCGCTGGCCGCCATTTCAAGCTACGCCACCGGCTCACTCAACCTGCTGCAGGATGGCATGGACCATGACAAGCCGCTGGCAGCGAACGCCAGCTCAGCCATGGCACCGTTGTCGGAAGATTTGCAGCTGGCCATGCGCCGCATTGCCGAGCAGGCCGAACGCGCGGGAAAGGTCATCAAGAGCGTGCATGATTTTGTGAGGCGGCGCGATCAGGTGCGCGAAGCCGTGCAGCCTCGCGCCCTGCTGGACGCCATCATGCCGCTGGTGACCCTTCAGGCACGCAAGCTCGGCGTGCGCGTGGTGATCGAGGTCGACGAGACCTGCACGCCCGTGCTGTGTGACCGCACCATGGTTGAGCAAGTGCTTCTCAACCTCTCGCGCAACGGCATGCAGGCCATGCAGGCTGCGGCCCACGAAGGAGGGGCGGCGGAGGCGGCCCCGCGGGAAAAGGTGCTGACGCTGCGTATCCGTCCGGCCGCATCGAACGCACAGAGCCGCTGGGTGGAATTTTCGGTGACGGATTGCGGTGAAGGCATTTCCAGTGAAGTGGCCGAGCAGCTCTTCACGCCTTTTTTCACTACCAAGGAAGAGGGTATGGGGCTGGGCCTGAGCCTGTGCCGCACGGTGATTGAGCAGCACGGCGGCTTCCTGGGGTTTGAGCCCGGCCAGCCGCGGGGTACGATTTTCAGTTTCACCTTGCCGGCGGCCCTGCCGCATGATGCAGGGGCGCATACAGCCTGAAGGACACAGCATGGAACCCATTCAAAATGCCACGGTTTATATCGTCGACGACGATGCCAGCGTGCGCGACGCGCTGGCCTGGCTGCTGCGCTCGCGCCGCCTGCTGAGCGAAACCTTCGACAGTGCAGAGGCGTTTGATGCGCGCGTATCCCAGCAATTCGCGGTCAAGTCGCCTTCATGTGTGTTGCTGGATGTACGCATGGCGGGCCTGAGCGGTCTGGCCATGTTCGAGAAGCTGATTGCCTACGGCTTGCTGCCCACGTTGCCGGTGATCTTTTTGACGGGCCATGCGGACGTTCCCACGGCGGTCGACGCGGTCAAGCGCGGCGCTTTTGATTTTTGCGAAAAACCCTTTTCAGACAACGCATTGGTAGACCGCATTGAACAGGCGCTGAACCATTCTGCCGGGGCACTGGCGCAGCACAGCGAGTCGACGGGCCTGCAGGCCCGTCTCGACGGCCTGACAGACCGTGAGCGTGATGTGATGAAGCTGGTGGTGGGTGGGTTGCCCAACAAGCTGGTGGCGGACCAGCTTGACATCAGTGTGCGCACGGTGGAGGTCCACCGTGCCAGGGTTTTTGACAAAATGGGTGTCAAGTCGGCGGTGGAGCTGGCCAACCTGCTGCGTAACCTGTAATTGCAGCGCTGTGCCGGGCTTATTTTTTTTCGGGCTCTGCCGGGATCTCTGAGTGGACCGATTCCTTCAATTCGCCATTTTTACGGCCCGAAAACATCGTCCACCACACAATGAACACCAGCAGCAGCAATGCCCCCAGGGCTTCGAGCAAAAGTAGGGCCATGACATTTCCTTGGATTTCAAAAGAGGCTTCGATGCCTGTGCTGCCGTCAATGCGTTCCATGCGGCTTGTCCCAATTATCGCCATGGCGGCGCTGCTTGCTTCCTGCGCAAGCCCGCCCCGGCCGCCTTCGACCGTCCCGGCGGGCGAGCCCACAGCCCCGGGCGTGCGCGCCGGCGATACCGGCCCATTGCCTGCGCCCATGGTGCAGGGGAAAAGCCGCTGGGTCGCGGTCCGCTGGGCCGAGTTGCCCGGCTTCGAGGAAGACGCGCTGTTTGAGGCCTGGAACGCCTGGCTCAAAAGCTGCGAGCGTCCCGGCCCGGGTTTTGCGCCGCTATGCGGCGAGATCCGGCGCCTTAGCATTGCGTCTGCCGATGAGCAGCGCAACTGGATGGTCAGGCGGCTGCAGCCCTATCGGGTGGAGAGCCTGCAAGGCGTAACCGAGGGGCTGTTGACCAGTTACTACGAGCCTGTGCTCAGGGCCAGCCGGCAGCCCGTTGCGGGTTACGAGGTGCCGCTGTACCGTCCTCCCGCATCGCTGGGCAGCCGCAAACCGTGGTTCTCCCGGCAGGAAATCGACACCCTTGCTGAAGCCAAAGCGGCGCTGCGCGGCCGCGAGATCGCCTGGCTGGCCGACCCGGTTGAGGCGATGTCGCTGCACATACAAGGCTCGGGCCGCCTGAACATCACCGAAGCCGATGGCTCACAGCGTGTCGTGCGTGTGGCCTATGCCGGCTCGAACGAGCAGCCGTTTCGCAGCGTGACCCAGTGGCTGCTGGAGCAGGGCGAAGGCCGCATGACGGCGCCCTGGGTGGAGTCCACCAAGGCATGGGTTGCAAAAAATCCGCAGCGCGCGCAGCAAATGCTCTGGAGCAACCCGCGCTACACTTTTTTCCAGGAGCAGCCGCTGAGTGAACTGGATACCGCCTTTGGACCCAAAGGTGCGCAGGGCGTGGCGCTGACACCGGGCCGTTCCATTGCAGTTGACCCGGGAAGCATTCCCTACGGCACGCCGGTGTGGCTGGCGTCCCGTGGCGGTGCGGCCAACCTGCAGAAGCTGGTGCTGGCGCAGGACACCGGCAGCGCCATCGTGGGTGCGGTCAGGGCCGATTACTTTGCCGGAACCGGCCCCGAAGCCGGCCTGCTGGCGGCACGTGTCAACCAGCCGCTGCGGCTCTGGGTGCTCTGGCCGAAGTGAGTGCTCGAAACGTTGGGCAAGCCTGAAGGAGATTCCATGAAACAACTGTCGGCCCGAACCGGGATGGCCTTGGTGGGGGTGACCGGAGCGCTTGTGCTGGCAGCCTGCGCGGCGGGTGGCGGGCCTTCGTCTACCGCGCAGTACCGCTGCGAACACGGCGCTGACTTCAAGGTGAAATTTGTGGACGACACCGCCGTGCTGGATAGCGCCGGCGGCTCGGACCTGCTGTTTCGTGACGCAGGCGGCCAGGGTGCGCAGCAGACGGTGTACAGCAATCCGCGGATGCGCGCCGAGTTTGGCCTGGGCGCCAGCGGCCGTGAGGCGGTGCTGCGTTATTCCTTGCTGCCGCTGACGTCACGCTGCGTGCGCGACTGATTCCCTGGAAAACCTCTTTGCGTTGTTGTGCGGACCTGCCGTGCCACAATCGTTTCACCGCGATTTGTGGGCGGCTTCTTCTAGCGCACGGAGAGGCGGACTTCTACCCTCATGCCGTCCCGACGGGTCGATTGCCGGCTGTCGGCGATGCCGCTGCTGCTGCCGGCGCTCGCATCGTCCGATTCGGCCACGGTGACCCATTCCCCGAGGCGAACGGTTAGCGAGGTGCTGGTGGACGATGAGGACAGGGGAGCCTGCGGCGACGAGCCTGTGCGGCTGGCCTGCCCCGCGGCCAGTTCCAGCTCCACGCTGTCGCCGCCGTACCAGGTGGGCCTGGCTGAAAAGCCGCTGTTGGCCTCGATGAACACGGTGCCGGCCTGGCGCGCCTGTACCAGCCGCAGCGGCTGGCTGTTGCCCAGGTTGATGTTGGCGTTGCGGCCATTGAGCACCAGCACGCGCTGCACCAGGTCGCGTGAATCGCTGCGCTGGCTGTCCTGGGCTGTGATCTGCGCATTGAGGCCCGAACGGCCCGGTTGCAGCACAACACCGCCTTGTGCGCCGAGGGCGCTCTGGGAGCGCAGGCTGCTGCCGGCCTGCCGCACTTCGATCTGCAGGTTGCGCATGGGTAGTGGCTCTGGATTTGCTCCTGAATTGATAGCGGGTTGCGCTTGCAGGACGGGCGCCAGAGCCATAAAAAGCATAAAGGCCAAAGAGGCGGGGCTGGAAAATGGTTTCATGCGGGGCTCCTTGAAGCGTTGTCTTGCAGGTGTTTCATGCGCTGGCCATTGTGCACAGTGGGAGAGCTTGATGCTATTAAATCAATAGCTGATTGCGCCCGTCGGAAAAGGGTTGCAAGCACTATTTTCTTGAATTTTAGGCTGTAGCTCGCGTCAGATGCCCCAACGGCAGCGCGCTGCTGGCTTTGACTTCGCCCAGCGAAAAACTGGTGTGCAAGTCTTTCACATTGGGCAGGTTGATCAGGTTTTGCAGCGCAAACTTGCTGAAGGCTTCCAGGTCTTGCGCCACCACCTGCAGCTCAAAGGTGCCGGTGCCGCTGATGTAGTGGCAAGAGACGATCTCCGGCAGCTTCTTGATGGCCTCTTCCAGCTGGCGCGTTGCGTCGCCACTGTTGCGGTCAGCGTCCAGCCGGACAAAAGCCAGCACGCCCAGCCCGAACTTGTGACGGTTGATCTCGGCCCGGTAGCCGGTGATGAAGCCGCTTTCTTCCAGCGCCCGCACGCGCCGCCAGCAGGGCGCGGCCGACAGGCCCACGCGGGAGGCGAGTTCCGTGTTCGTCAACCGGGCGTCGAGTTGCAACTCATTCAGGATGGCGATATCAAACTTATCTAATGTTTCCATATTCACAACTTTACAGCAAGATTCTTTCTGGAAGTGCCCTAAATTGGGCAAACAAAGCAAAGACATATCACGGCTGGCGGCATACACTTTGCATGCAACTAGAGGGCGCCCCCTATCCGGGTGTGGCCCTTCTGCCAGCCTGCCCACAAAGCGGTACTAACAAACAGTCCTGGAGACCCACGAACATGAACGCGCCCCTACCTGAACACATCCGCAAAGCGCTAGAGACCGTCACGCTTGACGATAAATATTCTTTAGGCCACGGCCGCGCCTTCATGAGCGGCGTCCAGGCGCTGGTTCGCCTGCCCATGCTGCAGCGCACGCGCGATGCGATCGAGGGGCTGAACACGGCGGGTTTTATCAGCGGCTACCGCGGCTCGCCGCTGGGCGGTTATGACCAGGCCCTGTGGGCTGCCAAAAAGCACCTGGCTGCGCAAAACATCGTGTTCCAGCCCGGCGTCAATGAAGAACTGGGCGCTACGGCAGTCTGGGGCACCCAGCAACTCGACCTGTACCCGCAAAGCAAAAAATTCGACGGCGTATTCGGCATCTGGTACGGCAAGGGCYCGGGCGTGGACCGCTGCTCCGACGTTTTCAAACACGCCAACATGGCCGGCACGGCCAAACACGGCGGCGTGATCGCCATCGCCGGCGATGACCATGTGTCCAAGAGCTCCACCGCCGCGCACCAGAGTGACCACATCTTCAAGGCCTGCGGCCTGCCGGTGTTCTTTCCGTCCAATGTGCAGGACATCCTGGACATGGGCTTGCACGCGTTTGCCATGAGCCGGTTTTCCGGCGTCTGGTCGGGCATGAAAACCATCCAGGAAGTGGTCGAGTCTTCGAGCTCCATCCTGGTCGACCCCGATCGCGTGAAGATCATCATCCCCGAAGATTTCGAGATGCCGCCTGGCGGACTGCACATCCGCTGGCCGGATGCTCCGCTGGAGCAGGAAGCCCGGCTGATGGACTACAAATGGTATGCGGCGCTCGCGTACATCCGCGCCAACAAGCTCAACTACAACGTCATCGCCGGCCCCAAAGACCGCTTCGGCCTGATCGCCAGCGGCAAGGCCTTCAACGACACGCGCCAGGCGCTGGCCGACCTGGGCCTGGACGAAGACACTTGCCACCAGTTGGGCATCCGCCTGCACAAGGTCAACGTGGTCTGGCCGCTGGAGGCCACCATCACGCGCGACTTCGCTGAAGGCCTGCAAGAGATTCTGGTGGTCGAGGAAAAACGCCAGGTCATCGAATACCAGATCAAGGAAGAGCTCTACAACTGGCGTGCCGATGTGCGCCCCAATGTGCTGGGCAAGTTCGACGAGCCCGAAGGCGACCAGTCGGGCGGCGAATGGGGCCGTTCCAACCCGAGCGACAACTGGCTGCTGCGCGCCAAGGCCGACCTGACGCCGGCCATCATCGCCAAGGCGATTGCCAAGCGCCTGAAGAAGCTGGGCGTACCCGCCGACATCATCTCGCGCATGGACGAGCGCCTGGCCATCATTGAAGGGCGTGAGCGCGCCCTGACCGCAGGCAAGGCCGACACCGGCGAGCGCGCACCCTGGTTTTGCAGCGGCTGCCCGCACAACACCAGCACCCGCGTGCCCGAAGGCTCGCGCGCCGTGGCCGGTATCGGCTGCCACTACATGGCGACCTGGATGGACCGCTCCACTTCCACCTTCACCCAGATGGGCGGCGAGGGCGTGACATGGGTGGGCCAGGCGGCGTTTACGACCGACGAACACATTTTTGCCAACCTGGGCGACGGCACCTACTTTCACAGCGGGCTGCTGGCGATCCGCCAGGCCATCGCCTCGGGTGTGAACATCACCTACAAAATCCTCTACAACGACGCGGTCGCCATGACGGGCGGCCAGCAAGTCGGCGAACGGCCTGAAGGCCATTCGGTGCTGCAGATCATGCAAAGCCTGCGCGCCGAGGGCGTGGCCAAGCTGGTCATCGTGACCGACGAGCCGCAGAAATACGACGGCGCGCCGCTGCTCGACGGTGTGACGGTGCACCACCGCGACGAGCTGGATCGCATCCAGCGCGAGTTCCGCGAGATCAAGGGCACGACCGCGATCATTTACGACCAGACCTGCGCGACTGAAAAGCGCCGCCGCCGTAAACGCGGCACCCTGGTGGATCCTGAAAAGCGCGTGGTGATCAACGAGCTGGTGTGCGAAGGCTGCGGCGATTGTTCGGTGCAATCCAACTGCCTGTCGGTGGAGCCGCTGGAGACCGAATTCGGCCGCAAGCGCCGCATCAACCAGAACACCTGCAACAAGGATTACTCCTGCGTGAAGGGCTTTTGCCCCAGCTTTGTGACCGTCGAGGGCGGGCAGCTGAAGAAGCCCAAAAAAGACAAGAAGGGCGCGCCCAGCAGCCTGTTCGCAGTTCCCGAGCCCGTGCTGCCTGTGGCGGAAAACGCCTGGGGCATTGTGGTGGGTGGTGTCGGCGGCACCGGTGTCATCACCATCGGCCAATTGCTGGGCATGGCAGCCCATATTGAGGGCAAGGGTGTGGTCACGCAGGATGCGGGTGGCCTGGCGCAAAAAGGCGGCGCCACCTGGAGCCATATTCAGATCGCCAACCGGCCGGAAGCCATTTACACGACCAAAGTCGACACCGCCAAGGCGGACCTGGTGATCGGCTGCGATCCGATCGTGGCGGCCAGCAAGTACACGCTGACCGTCATGCAGCCGGGCCGTACCTACGTGGCCATGAATTCACACGGCACGCCGACAGCGGCCTTTGTGACCAACCCCGCCTGGCAGTTCCCTGGCGGCAATTGCGAGACGGCCGTGACCTCCGCAGTGGGCGCTGACTTGCTCGGTAGCTTTGATGCTGAGCAGGTCGCGGTGCAGCTGGTGGGGGATTCGATCTACACCAACCCGCTCATGCTCGGCTTTGCCTGGCAAAAAGGCCGGGTGCCGCTGTCGCACGCCGCGTTGATGCGCGCGATCGAGCTCAACGGTGTGCAGGTTGACAACAACAAGGCGGCTTTTGAG
>NZ_JBFUCA010000072.1:0-12327 GCF_056405475.1 Polaromonas sp. P1_G4 | reverse complement strand
ACCCCATGGAGCGGGGTTCGCGCCGGTTAAGCCATGCCGAGGCTGAATTGAGCGGATTGACATCATCCATGCAAGCTCACCCGCGTAATCCTGGAGACAGCCTGGGCCCGGTTAAATACGTTGAGCTTCTGGAATATGCGCTGCATGTGATTCTTCACCGTATAGCCACTGATGTTGAGGATGGTTCCGATCTCGGCATTGGTTTTGCCCATGGCGACCCAGGCCATGATTTGCGTTTCACGTTCGCTCAGGCCGGACGCGTCGTCGGCTCCGTTGCGTACCGTAACGGCGGCTTGCGGGTGCTGCTGTGGCAACAGYGCCATCTGCCGCAGCGCGTTATCAATGGCAGGCATCAGCATCCTCATGGCCTTCAGCCCAGACTCCCTGGGAATCTCATCTGCACGGAAAAACGCATACAGACAGTCCTGGTGCGCCCTTTCGTCATGCATCGCGTGAACGAGCACCGAGCGCATACCCGCCAGGGTACGGGTGAAGGAGCCCGGCAARCTCGCATTGCCCAGCAAATATTCGAACTGGCTGAAATTGAGGAGGCAGGGCTGCCCGCCGGCCGCCACCCAGTGGTCATGAAGCCGGCCAAGCAAAAAGGGCACGCCGTCTGTACCGGCTGCATAAGAACGTACGCCAGGCAATTCAGAAAGAATGTCGTGCTGGATAGCACCTTCCTGAAAGTCGCCCCAGCCCACCATCAGGATGTCATGTGGAAGGGAATACTGGACGTCACCGCGCAACCATTCGAGCAGGTCGGCGTGCCGGGTGATGGCCGTAGCCTGCGTTATCAGCGCCGTATAGTGCGCAGGATCTTCGCTGAAAAGCGGAGCGTGAGATTTCATGCCTTGATATCACTTCCTGTGTTTTGTTCTGCCCCCTGCCTGCGTGTGCAGGCGTGGCAGAAGGGACCCACTGAGAATCGTCTAGCTTGGTATAAGTCGCAATACCAAAGACGGCACAGTTGATGTAGGAACAAGACGACTCAGTGTAGGGTGGCAGGCATGCAATTGAGATGTCAGACCCCGCGCGTATTGGTTGCAACTACGTAACAGCTGTGCGCTTGATGGCAGTTGCTTCGCAAAACGATACGGCTTGCAACAGTTTGCTTTCTTTTGGCGCACGGCCGTGGCTGCTATTGACTACGCTGCGCACATAATTTGTGCACGCAGTTGCAGCGAGCAAAACAGCAAAGAAACAAGAAGAGGAACGCAAGGCTGATGACCGGTAAGAAAATGAAGCGCAGCATGGAAGTGGATACGGTAAGGGGCATCGCCTGCATCTTGCTGGTTCTGTTTCATGTGGTAGGGGATACGCCCTCAGTGGGCCTGAAGGTTCCGGAGGGGCACTGGTTGCAGATGTTCAATGAAGGGCTGGCCTATATCCGCATGCCGCTCTTCTCTTTCATCTCAGGCTATGTGTCTGCATTTCGCCCCTCTGAAGGCAATGCTGCTGAATTCATTAAAGGCAAGGTCCGGCGGCTGCTGCTCCCCCTGATTACGGTGGGAACTATTTTTGCCGTCGTGCAGGCCTTCACGCCAGGCGCCAACTCATCGGTCAACCAGTGGTGGCTGTTGCACATTGAGCCCGTGGGGCACTTCTGGTTTCTTGAAGCGCTTTTTATTGTCTTCCTGGTTGTTCTGCTGCTGGAACACCTCAACGCACTTTCTACTGCGACCGGATTTGCAGTGGCTTGGGCGCTCAGCGCGGTGCTGTTTGACTACTTCAGCCCACCCAACTATTTCGCCGCCCGCGGCGCTGTTTACCTTCTGCCTTTTTTCCTGGCCGGGCTTGCCTGCAAACGATTTGACATCGGGACGCCAACGGCCCGGCTTGTGGCGGCGGCCGTATTTATTTGCGCCGCTACCGGGGCCATGCTTTTTCCGCAATTTTCCGAGCAGGGAAGTTCTGTGGCCGCACTGGCGCTCGGCGTCTCAAGCGCCTTTCTTCTTTTGCGGAGTGGCTGGAGTTTCGCGCCCCTGGCCTACATTGGATCCTTCTCATTTGCGATTTACCTGCTGCATGTTTTTTTTACGGCAGCGAGCCGTATCGCCTTCAGGAAATTGGGTATCACGGACACCTATGTCCTGATGACGCTGGGACTCGCCGCCGGGATTGCTGGCCCCGTCGTATCCGCGCTGCTTATCAGCCGGCACGCAGGCCTGAATCTGTGGCTGCTGGGAACTGTGCCGGGCAAGCCGAAAACCAATCCGAAGCCCGTGGTAGCAGCCTGAAGGATCGGGGCTCGAGCCAGCGGCCCATTTCATTCGGGCGCCAAGCCGCTCATCACTGGCGGCGTCCTGGCGCCCCAATCAGTGACTCTGCCGCCGCGGCGAATCCTGAACGGCTCGAACGTCGGAGCAGAAGCCGTGCCGCCGGAGTTGCACGATACTTTTCTCCGAGCATCTTCCAAATCAGCACCATCTGGCGGCTGCATGGAACGACTCCTCTTTCGAACTAAACTGCCTCACGTACCGCAGGCAATCGGACCGGCGCGGGCATGCCGGCGAGTAACCAACAAAAAGATAGAGACAACATACCCATGAATATCGTCATCACCGGCGGCGCCGGATTTCTCGGGGCCAGGCTGGCCCGGCAACTTCTGGACGCGGGGCAATTGGCTCTTGCGGGCAGCGCACCGCAAACCATCCGGACAGTGACACTGGTTGACAGGGTGGCGCCGCCGGCCGCGCTGGCCGCGGACAACCGCATTCGAACCATCACCGGCGATCTGAGCCGGCTGCTGGAAGACGGTCATCCGCAAGCACTCGTGGTGACAGAAAAAGACACGCTGATATTCCATCTGGCGGCGGCAGTCAGCGGTGAATGCGAAGCGGATTTCGACCTTGGCATGCGCAGCAATGTCGATGCTACGCGTGCGCTGCTGCAGGCGTGCCGTGCCCTGAATACATCGCCCACCGTCGTATTCGCCAGTTCGCTTGCAGTGTTTGGCAATTCACCCGAGCAACCACTCCCGGCGGTCATCGATGACAGAACGCTGCCCACACCGCAGAACAGCTACGGCATCCAGAAATTTATCGGTGAACAACTGGTGGCTGATTACGCGCGCAAGGGCTTCATACGCGGGCGCAATGTGCGTCTGATGACGGTGAGCGTGCGGCCCGGAAAACCCAACGGTGCGGCATCGAGCTTTCTCAGCGGCATTATTCGGGAACCCCTTGCGGGAACGAGGGCACAGTGCCCTGTTCCTCCCGAAACGGCCGTGGCTCTTGCGTCGCCCGGACGTACGGTGGAGGGATTGATTCGTGCTTCAGAGGCTACCGACACCGAATGGGGCGCCCGCACAGCCGTCAACCTGCCGGCCCTCAAGACAACGGTCGGTGAAATGGCGCAGGCGTTGGCCCGGGTGGCCGGCAAAGATGCGGCGGGACTGATCGACTGGGTGTACGACCCTGTCATCGCAAGAATCGTGGGCAACTGGCCCGCCGATATCGACGCAGCACGCGCGCGGTCGCTGGGCCTGCTGCCTGACAGTGATTTTGAAAGCATCATCGCGGCGTACTTAAGCGAAAACCCGCGCACGACCGCAGATGCATCGCGGCAATAATGCGTGTGCTTATGGTCGGAAAATCCTGATGCAGAACCGGCCCCAGTCGTCCACAAAATTCCCGGCCCGATCACTCAACGGAGACAAACAACATGAAGCTTTCAAAACTGATTATCGGTATGACGCTCGCAGCGGGATTCATGGCGTCTGCAAATGCACAGACCACCATGAAAATCAGCATTTCCACGGCCCAGAATTCGCATCAGGGCATTGCCATCGACACTTTTGCCAAAGAAGTCGAGAAACGCACAGCAGGCCGCTACAAAGTCCAGACCTTCTACAACGGGGCCCTGGGCGGCGAACGCGAATCCATCGAGGCCGTGCAGCTGGGCACCCAGGAGCTGGCCTTCTCCTCCACCGGCCCCGTACCCAATTTTGTCCCCGAGACCAAGATCCTCGACGTTCCCTTCCTGTTCCGGGACAAGGCGCACGCGCGCGCCGTGCTGGACGGCCCTATCGGCCAGAATCTCCTGACCAAATTCGATGCCAAGGGCTTCAAGGCGCTGGCCTGGGCCGAAAACGGTTTTCGGCACATGACCAACAGCAAGCGGGACGTGAAAGTTCCGGAGGACCTGAAGGGACTGAAGATGCGCACCATGGAAAATCCGGTGCATATCGCTGCGTACAAAGGCCTGGGCATCATCACCACGCCCATGGCTTTTCCCGAAGTATTCACGGCGCTGCAGCAAGGCACGGTCGACGGCCAGGAAAATCCCCTGTCTGTGATCATGTCCGCCAAGTTCGACCAGGTGCAAAAGCACCTTTCACTGACCGGCCACGTTTACTCACCTTGCATTTTCTTGATGAACAAAGCGGCCTTCGACAAGCTCAGCGCTGCCGACAAGACAGCCTTCGTTGATGCCGCCAAGGAAGCGACCAAGGCGAACCGGGCCCGCGTGGACCAGGACGATGCCAACGGTGTAGCCGAGCTGCGCAGCAAAGGCATGACCGTGATCGAAAACGTCGACAAGGCGAAGTTCGTGGCAACGCTGGCGCCGGTCAACGCTGAATTTGAAAAGCAGTTCGGCAAAGCCAACATCGACGCGATCAGGAACTACAAGTAAACCGTACCGCAACTATTTTGCTACTTTTTTTGTAGCTGCTTACGCCCGCCGCCATTGGTCTGCGGGCGTTTTCATTGCAATTCTCAATTCTCCTCATGTATCGGCGCATCCATGAAACAAGCTTTTCTCCAACTTGAACGGTGGACCACCGGCTTCTCCATGCTGGTGGCCTGCGTGATGCTGGTCATCGCATCGGGGCTCGGTGTGTTCCAGATCCTGACGCGTTTTGTCTTCGAGCAGCCTGCAGAGTGGAGTGAAATTCTGATCCGCCTCAGCCTGATCTGGATGGTCTTTATGGGAATTCCCATGGCTTTCCGCCAGGGCGCCATGGTCAGCGTGGATGTGCTCTACCGCTGGAGCCCACCCCGCATCCAGCGGGTGCTGGACTGGCTGGTCTGCATCGCCGCTCTGGCCCTCGTCGCAGTCATCGTCTGGTGGGGCTGGGACTATTCCCTTCGCGGGCGTGTGCAGTCCATGGCCGGCCTTGAATCCATTTCCATGTTCTGGGGTTATGTGGCCATGCCGATCGGCGGCATGTTCTGCGTGATCGGCATCATCGGCAACCTGATTGACACGCAGCGCAATGAACTGGAGACAGCACAATGAAAACCCAAGATGGATTTCACCCCGTTCAAGCAGGGGCCGCGGAACCGGCTTTGCCGGGCCGCAGGCCGGCGGACCCTTTCCCCGTGCAAGGGGCAGGGAACGGCCGCAGGCTCAAAGTGAGTGACCGTGGGGGCCAAGAATGACCGCGGTAATGATCTCGACCATGGTGCTGTGCTTTGCACTCACCGTTTCCGTGGCCGTTTCCATCGGCCTGGCGTCCATCTTCGGTATCCAGGCGTCCAACGCCAACATGCTGATTTCAGTCAAGGAGATGTTCTCCTCGATCAACAAGTTTCCGCTGGCCGCCATTCCCTTCTTCATCCTGGCCGGCAACCTGATGGAAACCGGCGGCATCTCGCGCCGGCTGGTCGAATTCGCCAAAAGCATTGTGGGAGGCGTGCAAGGCGGTCTGCCCATGACCTGCGTGCTGACTTGCATGATTTTTGCGGCAGTGTCCGGCTCCTCTGTGGCCACCACTTTCGCCATAGGCGCCATCCTGATACCGGCACTCATCAAGCACGGCTACCCTACCGCTTACGCTGCGGCCCTGCAGGCCACCAGCGCAGAACTGGGCGTGATTATTCCGCCGTCCATCCCCATGATTCTTTATGGCGTGAGCGCCGAGGTCTCGATCGGCGAACTCTTCATTGCCGGCTTCGGCCCGGGGCTTTTAATCGGCGGCGCATTGATGCTGTTCGTGCACCTGTACTGCCGCTGGAAGGGCTGGGGCAAACAGGACGGTGACGGCCGCCTGAGCTTTGGTAAGGCGACCTGGCAGGCGGGCTGGGCATTGCTGATGCCGGTGATTATTCTGGGCGGGATTTATGGCGGAATTTTCACGCCGACCGAAGCCTCTGCCGTGGCGGTGTTTTATGCGCTGGTCGTGGGCATCGTGATCTACCGCGAGATCAAGCTGGCCGACCTGTACGTCATCCTGCGCAAATCGGTGCTCTCCAGTGCCGTGATCATGTTCATCATCGCCAATGCCGGGTTGTTCGCCTTCCTGATCACCCGGGCCGGCGTGCCGGACGCCATAGGCCACTGGCTGGAAGCCGTGCTGCAGTCGCCCGCCCTCTTCCTGTTGGGCGTCAACGCGGCGCTATTCATCATCGGCATGTTCATTGAAACCAGCGCAGCCATCATCGTGCTGGCGCCCATCCTGGCGCCAGTGGCAGTGCATTTCGGCATTGACCCGGTGCACTTCGGGCTGGTGATGGTGGTCAACCTTGCGCTGGGCATGATCACGCCGCCATTCGGCGTGAACCTGTTTGCAGCCTGCACCGTCGCCAGGATATCGCTGGACCGCATCGTGACCCACCTGCTCCCGTTTGTATTGGTGATACTGGCTTGCCTGATGGTGATCACTTACGTCCCGCAGCTGTCGCTGGCTCTGCGGGATCTCGTCTACGCAAAATAGCTTTTCGGACAGGATTCACGAGGCTGTCATTTTCAGCAGCCATGCTCGGGGTTTCATTTCAGGATGAAATCCATGCAGCTTCACAAAACCGACCGTGCCCGTGCCGAGCTCAAGCCCGGCGTGAGAACGCTAGGCCAGCGCGAGCGCACCCTGCTGCTGATGGCCGACGGCAGCAAGTCGGCCCAGGACTTCCGCCCGCTGTTTGAGGGCGACGGCGAAGCCATTGCCCTGCGCCTTTTGCGCGACGGCTTTCTGGAAGCCCATCCCGGCAAGACGTCCGCGCCGGCAAAAAACCCTGCGCCTGCACCCGCCCAAACACTCACGCCGGCGCAGTTACAGAACTTTCCCAGCCCCGAAACCACCCAGGCCATTCAGGTCTCTGCCGATCAATTTGAAGGCAAGCGCTCGCTTGCCACAACCCGGATGTTCCTGTTCGACATCTGCGAACGCATGTTCGCCCGGCGCAACCCGGAGATGGCCGAGCGCTTTCGCGAAGCGCTGCGCAATGCCAAAGACCGCGAGACCATGCTCAGCGCCTCGCGCGAAATGATCGAGGAAATCGAAAAAATCGCGGGCCACGAGCGCGCCGACTCCATCAGCGAGCGCATCGCCATGCTGCTGCCGCAGCACCAGGCCGCCTGATCGAGCCGACAGCGGCTTCCGTTACACTCAGCGGTGTCAGGAGAGAGTTTTCCTCGCGAAAACCGCCGAAGGCGCACGAGCACCYGGGGGGCACCCCCCTTGAGTAGCACTGAACGCTCAGGCAAAAGGACTGGCAACCGCCCTGCGGCGCACCACGCGGCAAGGCGTTCCCTACTGGAGAGAGGCCGCCTTTCACGGGCAGCCCACCGAAGGAGCAAGCCTGCATCGCCGGGTGAATCTCTCAGGTAAAGTGGACAGCAGGGGCAGCCCATGGATTGAGAACAAGTTCTTGCCATGACCGTKTTTGCCCCCTGGAGAATGCCTTGTCCGATTCGTCCACCTCTTCCGCCGCCCCCGAAACCTTGTTGAAAACGCCCCTGCATGACCTGCATGTGGAGCTTGGCGCGCGCATGGTGCCTTTCGCGGGCTATTCGATGCCAGTGCAGTACCCCGCGGGCCTGATGGCGGAACACCACCACACACGCCAGGCTGCCGGCCTTTTTGACGTGTCCCACATGGGCCAGCTACGCCTGGTGGGTGCTGATGCCGCAGTCGCGCTGGAATCCCTGATACCCGTTGATGTGATCGACCTGCCCGCCGGCAAGCAGCGCTACGGCCTGCTGTTGAACGACGACGGCGGCATCATCGACGACCTGATGTTCTTCAACCGTGACTATGCGAACGGCGGCGACCTGTTTGTCATCGTCAACGGTGCGTGCAAGGCGGGCGACATCGCGCACATCCAGGCCAAAATCGGTTCGCGCTGCGAAGTCATCCCCATGCCCGAGATGGCTCTGATGGCACTGCAGGGCCCGCAGGCCGTCACGGCCTTGCAGCGACTGGCGCCAGGCGTCGAAAAGCTGGTGTTCATGACCGGCGGGCGCTTCACCGTGGCCGGCTGCGACTGCTTCATCACCCGCAGCGGCTACACCGGTGAAGATGGCTTTGAAGTCTCGGTGCCTGCTTCGCAAGCTGACGCACTCGCACGCGCGCTGCTCGCGCAACCTGAAGTCAAACCCATCGGCCTGGGCGCGCGCAATTCGCTGCGGCTGGAAGCGGGCCTGTGCCTCTATGGCAACGACATTGACACCACCACCACGCCGGTGGAGGCCAACCTCAACTGGGCCATGCAAAAGATCCGCCGCACGGGTGGCGCACGTGCCGGCGGCTTTCCGGGTGCGGACAAAATCCTGGCCCAACTGGCAGACCCCGCCCTACTCACCCGCAAGCGTATCGGCCTGGTGGCGCTGGAGCGCGTTCCTGTACGCGACCACACCGAACTGCAAAGCACCGACGGCATGGCTATCGGCGAAGTCACCAGCGGTTTGTTGGGCCCCACCATCAACCAGCCCGTCGCCATGGGTTACATCAAACCTGAGTTCGCTGCGCTAGGCACACGCGTGAACGCCATCGTGCGCGGCAAGCCGGTGCCCATGGAAGTGGTCGCCATGCCTTTCGTTCCCGCCCGCTACTACCGCGGTTAAGCACCAGATCAAGCTCCCCGTTTTATTCACCCCACTCAACCCCTGGAGAACCTCATGACCGTCAAATACACCGAAGACCACGAATGGGTCAAGATTGAAGGCAACGTCGCCACCGTCGGCATCACCGTGCATGCGCAGGATGCGCTGGGCGATGTGGTGTTTGTGGACCTGCCGGCTGTCGGCACCACCTTCGCCCAGAAAGAAACCGCCGGTGTTGTCGAATCCGTCAAGGCCGCGGCCGACGTGTATATGCCCTTGAGTGGCGAAGTCACCGAAMTCAACGAAGCCCTAAGAGACGACCCGTCTCTCGCTAACAGCGACCCGATGGGCGCCGGCTGGTTTTTCAAAGTCAAGCTGTCCGACCCAACGCAGCTTGACGCGCTGATGGACGAAACCCGCTACACCGCTTTCGCTGCCTGATTTTCTGACCGATTCTTTTTTCTGACTCCTGGCTGCCAAGCCTGACACGGGACCCGACATGTTGATGCAAACCGCCAAGCCCCTGGGCGACCTTGAAAACCCCGCCGAATTCATCGCCCGCCACATCGGCATCGATGACGCCGACGAAGTACACATGCTCAGCATCGTGGGCTCGGCTTCGCGCCGCGCGCTGGTGGAAGGCATCGTTCCGCGCTCGATTGCGCGCAGCACGGCCATGGCGATCCCCGCGCCTGTCACAGAGGCTGCCGCGCTCAAGCAGCTCAAGGCCATCGCGGCCAAGAACCAGGTGTTCAAGAATTTCATCGGCCAGGGCTACTACGGCACCTACACGCCAGGCGTGATCCTGCGCAACATCCTCGAGAACCCCGCCTGGTACACGGCTTACACGCCTTACCAGGCCGAGATCTCGCAGGGCCGCATGGAAGCGCTGATCAACTTCCAGACCATGGTCTGCGACCTGACCGGCATGCCGATCGCCAACGCCTCCATGCTCGACGAAGCCACCGCCGCCGCCGAAGCCATGACGCTGGCCAAGCGCAGTGTAAAAAGCAAAAGCAATGTCTTCATCGTGGCGGGCGACTGCCATCCGCAGACGATTGAAGTGATTCAAACCCGCGCCAAACCGCTGGGCATCGAAATCAAGGTCAGCACGGCCGCCGTCACGGTGCCGCAGCTGATGGCCGAAGGCAATTACTTCGGCGTGCTGGCGCAATACCCCGCCACCACAGGCAGCATCCATGACCTGCGCCCGCTGGCCGGCCAGGCGCATGTCGACGGCGCGGCCCTGTGCGTCGCTGCCGATCTGCTGGCGCTCACGCTGCTGGCCCCGCCCGGTGAATGGGATGCCGACATTGTGCTCGGCAACACCCAGCGCTTCGGCATGCCCATGGGCAACGGCGGGCCGCACGCGGCTTACCTCGCCTGCCGCGATGAATTCAAGCGCTCGCTGCCCGGCCGCCTGGTCGGCGTCACAGTCGACAGCCACGGCAACCCGACCTACCGCCTCGCACTGCAAACACGCGAGCARCACATCCGCCGCGAGAAAGCCACCTCCAACATCTGCACTGCGCAGGTGCTGCCGGCGGTGATCGCCAGCATGTACGCGGTCTACCACGGCCCGCAAGGCCTCAAGCGCATCGCCGAGCGCGTGGCCGCCTACACGGCCATCTTTGTGCGCGGCCTGCAAGAACTGGGCTATGACATCACCAACACGGGCGCCTTTGACTCCGTGACGGTGAAAACCGGTGACGCTACCAATTTGATAGCTGACCGCGCACGTTCTGCGGGGGCTAACCTGCGTTTTCGCTTGAATAACCACCTGGGCGTGTCGCTGGACGAAACCACCAGCCGCAAGGACATCGAACTGCTGTGGTCCTTCTTTGCCAGGCCCGGCCAGACCATACCCGTGGTCAGCGCGTTTGAAAAAGGCATCGAGTCGCTGATCCCTTCCGACCTGCGCCGCACCAGCGCCTTCCTGTCGCACCCGGTGTTCAACACACACCATTCCGA
The DNA here is from genome assembly GCF_056405475.1 of Polaromonas sp. P1_G4. Taxonomy (NCBI): domain Bacteria; kingdom Pseudomonadati; phylum Pseudomonadota; class Betaproteobacteria; order Burkholderiales; family Comamonadaceae; genus Polaromonas; species Polaromonas sp. P1_G4. The sequence continues at coordinate 1,590 of NZ_JBFUCA010000072.1, read as the reverse complement.
AACCGGCATGCTGCGCTACATCCGCATGCTCAGCGACAAGGATCTCGCACTGGATCGCAGCATGATCCCGCTGGGCAGCTGCACCATGAAGCTCAACGCCACCAGCGAGATGATTCCCGTCACCTGGCCGGAGTTCGCCAACATCCACCCGTTCGCACCTGCCGAACAACTGCAGGGCTATGCCGAACTTGACAAGCAGTTGCGCGACTGGCTGTGCCAGGCCACCGGCTATGCGGGCATCAGCCTGCAGCCCAACGCCGGCTCGCAAGGCGAATATGCCGGCCTGCTGGTCATCAAGGCCTTTCATGAAGCCAAGGGCCAGGGCCACCGCAACATCTGCCTGATTCCTTCTTCCGCCCACGGCACCAACCCGGCCAGTGCACAGATGGTGGGCATGACCGTCGTCGTGACCGCCTGCGACGCGCAGGGCAATGTCGACATGGCCGACCTCAAGGTCAAGTGTGAACAGCACAGCGCCAACCTCGCCTGCGTGATGATTACCTACCCCAGCACGCATGGCGTGTTCGAAACCCAGGTGAAAGAGCTCTGCGCCATGGTGCACAGCCATGGCGGACGCGTTTACGTGGACGGCGCCAACATGAACGCACTGGTGGGCGTGGCCGCGCCAGGCGAGTTCGGCGGCGACGTGAGCCACCTGAACCTGCACAAAACCTTCTGCATCCCGCACGGCGGCGGCGGCCCAGGCGTTGGCCCGGTGTGCGTGGTGGCTGACCTGGTGCCTTACCTGCCCGGCCATGCCACTGCGGGGATTCCCGTCAACGGCGTCGGCGCTGTCTCGGCTGCACCGCTGGGCAATGCCGCGGTGCTGCCCATCAGCTGGATGTATTGCCGCATGATGGGCCCGGAAGGTCTGACGCAAGCGACCGAAGTCGCCATCCTGAGTGCCAACTACATCAGCTCGCGCCTCAAGGACCACTACCCCACGCTGTACGCCAGCGAAAACGGCCATGTCGCGCATGAATGCATCCTGGATCTGCGCCCGCTGAAAGAGACCAGCGGTGTTACCGCCGAAGACGTAGCCAAACGCCTGATGGACTACGGCTTTCACGCGCCCACATTGAGCTTCCCTGTGCCCGGCACCCTGATGGTCGAGCCGACCGAAAGCGAAACCCTGGCCGAGCTGGACCGTTTCATTAACGCCATGATCGCCATCCGCGAAGAAATCCGCAAAATCGAAGCCGGGCAATGGCCGCAAGACAACAACCCGCTCAAGCATGCGCCGCACACCGCAGCCAGCCTGATGGGCGCCGACTGGGACCGCCCCTACTCCCGCGAAATCGGCGCCTTCCCGTTGGCCTCGCTCAAGCAGGTCAAATACTGGCCGCCGGTGGGCCGCGTCGACAACGTCTACGGCGACCGCAACCTGTTTTGCAGTTGCGTGCCCGTGACTGACTACGCCTAGGACCTGTCAACACTGTGTTTGCAAGATGCGTTGCGAGTCAAAAAGGCCTTGAGCAAGGCGCAAAACGCAGGCGGGGTGAACCCCGTCAAGGCTTTGCAACGCCGCGCAAGGCCTTTTTGATCGCAACCCGGAGGGAATGGGGTGAAAACGGCGCCACTCGGCGTTGC
>NZ_JBFUCA010000071.1:0-12339 GCF_056405475.1 Polaromonas sp. P1_G4 | reverse complement strand
GCGCTGCACCTGGACACCGTGCAGCCGCAGCCGGTCGACGGCCACGGTGGAGGACGCCGACAGCCAATAGCCGCAGGGGCGTGCGCGAGCTTTAAGGCTGCGCAACGCGAGGGCAGAATCCCAGTCCACGGACACTGTCTTGTCGGCCCCTGTCACGGGGTCGAGCATGAGCAAGTCGTACTGTGCGGAAGTAGGCGCGGCCTCCACGACGGCTTCCTCCTTGCAGGCTTTGGCGCCGACTTCCTTGTCGAGGTAGGGCCGCAGCTGTTGCAGCTCGTTCGCGCGCTGGGCGGTGCTCGCCAGCGCACTGGTGATGGCTGTCACGTGGGTGTGGACGCGCCGCTGGATATGCAGGCGGCCAATGCCAACTCCGCGTGTTTCGATCAGCAGGCTGATGGCGTTTTTCAGTCCGTAAACATTTCGGCTGGTGTCGGGTTGGGTGCCGCCCATCGAGATTTTTTTGTCGGCCAGGTCGCTTGAGGTGGTGTAGTACCACTCCGTGGTGAGGTTTTGGCCCTTGAGGGCAGTTAGCAGAGGGCGCCGGTACCACTCCTCCGCGGCCTTGGTCAAAAACTCGGGCAGGTTGGCAGTGGTGGCGTACTGGAACAACGCGTCGAACTTCTGCACGCTGCCGAACTTCTGCAGGAAGCGGCCCACGACCGTGTACTCATGGGCGTCGACCACCACAGTGGGGTGGTAATCACGGGCGAGCCTGGCAAGCGCCTGGGCTTCCGGCGTGTTGAGCAGCATGTGGTCGCGGTTCATGTCCAGCCCGCCTGTGGTCGCACGTTGCTCATTCGCTGCACCATCAGGATTGGCGCGCGGAACAATCACTACATTGATGCGGTCCAGCGCGGGCTGCAGCAAGCCTTGTGCAAGCTCCCGGGCGATGACCAGCAGCGCCTCGCTGCCGGCAGGCTCGTCGCCATGCTGCTGGCCTACCAGGAGCACCGTGGGCTTGCCTGCTGACTGCATTACCGTGGGGTCCGTGCCACCGGCGCGGGTCAGGACCAGTGCTTCAAGTGTTTCACCGCGCTGTGACCGGCCTATGGGCAGCACGGCAGCCCTGACCCCGGGCGTGCGGGAAGCTGCGGCGGCCTGTTCGCGCAGCCATGCCTGGATTTCGGCCTGCGTGGTGAACGTGGTGCGGCCGGCTTGCAGTCCAGGCGTGTTGTAAACAACGGAGGGCGCTGGAAAGCGCGCGGCAACCGCGTCGCTATAAGGTGCTGGTTGGCCGCCCGTTGCTGTCGGGGGCGCCACGGGCGAGGTCTGGACTACAGCGGCCGCAGGCGCAGGACGTTGCGCGGCGGGCGCTGGGGCTGGTGAGGGCGCAGAAGTCTGTGTGGAGGGTGGCGTCCATGGCGGAAGCGGTACCGAAGTGCAGGCGGCCAGCAATGCCAGCGGAAGCAGCAGGGCAAGCGGATACATGCGATACGCGGGCGGAAGGTGAGGGTGTGGAGTGGAATTGTGCGGCATGGTCGGCGTCATTTTTTCCTGCACTTCAAGGCCTGAGCTGGTCGGATGGTGTAACCGTCCATATTACCCGCTTGCCGGAGTGCGGCACGCCGGTTTGGGCGAATTCCCGGGCCTCTGCAGCAAGGCCGCCACGGTTTTTGCCCGACTCCGACAGGTTCCTGTATTCCTACACAAGCGCTCCCGGGTTTCCCACAAATCTCGCGCGAGCGTCGGCCTAAATTGGCTTGGCGGCTGGCTTTGCTGGCCGCATTGAATTTCAACCCACAAACAGACTGACCATTAACCCCAAAGAGGATCCCCATGAGCAAAGCACCTCCGAAAAAGCACGATGCCGTAGACCTGCTGGATGCCGACCATATTGCCGTCAAAAAACTGTTTACCACCTTCAAGAAGTTGTGCGACAGCCATGCGTCCGGCGAGGAGAAGCGCGAAGTAGCCGACAAGATCTGCCAGGAGCTGACGGTGCACGCGCAAATTGAGGAAGAAATCTTCTATCCACAAGTGCGCGCGGCCATCAATGACGACGCGCTGCTCGACGAGGCAGAAGTGGAGCACGGTACGGCCAAAGACCTGATCGCACAGATATCGGGCATGGATCCGGAAGACGACCTGTATGACGCTCGTGTGACGGTACTGGGCGAATACATCGACCACCATGTGAAGGAGGAGCGCGAGGAAATGTTCGTCAAGGCCCGCAAGTCCAGGCTGGACCTGGTTGCGTTGGCCGACGAGCTAAGCCAGCGCAAAATGGAACTCATGGACGAATTCAAAACTGCCGAGGTCTGACGGTTTTTGGGCGGGCTTCTCCGGGCCAAAACCCTGCGCCGCTGCGGGTGCGTCCTTTCTGGGAAAATGGGGCTATGTCAGCCCCATTTCCATTTCCCGCTGCGCCTGTATCCGGCGCATCTGCCGCATTGCCGGGCCATCCCTGGCGGCTGAGCGTGGCGCCGATGATGGACTGGACCGACCGGCATTGCCGCCACTTTCACCGGTTGTTGTCGCGCCACGCCTTGCTCTACACCGAAATGGTGACCACGGGTGCCTTGATCCACGGTGACGTGGAGCGCCACTTGCGCTTCGACGCCGAAGAACATCCCGTGGCATTACAGCTGGGCGGCAGCGAGCCGGCGGATCTGGCGCGCTGTGCGCAGCTGGGCGAACAATGGGGCTATGACGAAATCAACCTCAACTGCGGGTGCCCCAGCGAGCGCGTGCAGCGCGGGGCTTTCGGCGCCTGCCTGATGGCCGAGCCGCAGCTGGTGGCCGATTGCGTGAAAGCCATGGTCGATGTGGTCGATGTGCCGGTCACGGTGAAGCACCGCATCGGCATCGACAAGGCTGAAAGCTATGAATTCGTGCGCGACTTTGTGGGCACGGTGAGCGAGGCCGGTTGCAAGGTCTTTATCGTGCATGCGCGCAACGCCTGGCTCAAGGGCCTTTCCCCCAAGGAAAACCGCGAGGTGCCGCCGCTGCGTTATGAGTTGGTGCACCGCCTCAAGAAGGAATTGCCGGGCCTGGTCATCTGCATCAACGGCGGCATCAACACGCAGGAAGAGGTGACCGGGCATTTGGCCGCGCTTGACGGCGTGATGATAGGCCGTGAGGCCTATCACAACCCCTGGTGGCTGGCTTCCTGGGACAGCGCTTTCTTCGGCGCTGCCGAATCCCTGCCGACCCGTGAAGCTGTGGAATCGCAGATGTGCGACTACATGGTGCGCGAGGCCGCTGAGCATGGCACACCCAAGAGCGCCATTGCGCGCCACATGCTGGGCCTGCGCAACGGCTTGCCCGGTGCGCGGCGCTGGCGCCAGGTCTGGAGTGACCACCGCCTGCGCGACCTCCCGCCGCATGCCGTGATGGCGCTGGCACACGAAATGCCGGCTTCGTCGCCATCGACGCTAGCCGACACCACCGCCATGGCCGATGCCTGATTCCGCGCAAAAACAGGCGCGCCAGGCGTTGGCCTTGCTCTGGTTGGTACCGGCGCTCTGGACAGTCAACTACATCGTGGCGCGCAAGGCGCCGGGCGTGATAGGCCCTTATCTGCTGGCTTTCGGGCGCTGGGGCCTGGCGGCGTTGCTTCTGCTGCTGCTTACGCGGTCCGAGCTGTGGCGCCAGCGCGGCCACATCGCCAAAGTGTGGTGGCAGTATCTGGTGCTCGGTACCTTGGGCATGGTGATTTGCGGCGCCTGGGTTTACCAGGGGGCGCGGTCCACCGGTGCGATGAATATCGCGCTTATTTATGCAGCGTCGCCGGTGCTGATAGGTCTGGGGGCAGTGATCTGGCTCGGTGAGCGCCTGGGCCTGCGCCAGGGCCTGGGGGTGCTGCTGGCCATCGCCGGTGTGGTGCACGTCGTGGTCAAAGGCCAATGGACCGCACTGGCTGGCGTGCAGTTCTCGGCAGGAGACCTGTGGATCGTGGCTGCCACGGTGTYATGGGCTGCCTATGCCTTGCTGCAAAAGCAGTGGCCCAGCCCGCTTGGCGCCACGGCCAGGCTGGCGGCCATCTGCGTAGGCGGTAGCCTGGTCTTGCTTCCCTTGACTGTTTGGGAAATGTCGCGGCCTGATGCCCTGTCGTTAAGCGGCTACGGGCTGTGGCTGATCGTGGTGGCCGCAATTGTGCCGGGGCTGGGCGCTTACTGGATTTACGGCTGGGCGCAAAAAATCCTGGGTGCCAGCCGTGTGGCAGTGTCGCTGTACCTGGGTCCTCTCTATGCGGCGCTGGCTGCCTGGGGCGTGCTGGGCGAACCGTTGGGCTGGCACCACGCGGTGGGTGCCGCATTGATACTGCCCGGCGTATTTTTTGTAACGGGCGCCGACAAAGGGCTGACTAAAAAACATTCAGGGCCGATACTGACAGAAGGCACTTGAAATTCCTGACACGCATTGGTGACTTCAGCTTGCGGTCTGCTGTTTGTCCATGCAACGCGTGTGTCTGATTTTTGTCTGTTGAATGCGCTTCGGCTTTGAAATGAATCACGGCCAGCGATTTTTCATTCTTCAACAAAACCTTCAAAGCTGCCAGATCGCCTGCGCACTCAGCTATTAAAAAGATAGCAAACTCAACGACCATGAAGACGGACGTGCGATGGTTCCGGCAAGGTGCACACACGCATACATATCGCCCGCATTCGTTAAAAAATACGCTGTACCTATTCGCGCATTTGGAAAATAATGGAAACGATTGTTCCCTGGAACTTTCCGTTGATGCTGCGATCTACCAATCGCATGGTGTGAGATAACAGTCGATGCATTGCGCGGAATCTGAAGCAGATTTCCATCATGAGTCGGGGTGCTTCGGTTCCCGCGCGCAAAGGAGGCTTTATGGATGTCGTCCGTAATTTTCTGACGCGTTATGAACAGACGCGAGAAGAGGAGTTGTCCATCGAGGACTACCTCGACGCCTGCAAGCGCAGTCCTCTCGTCTACGCCACCGCGGCTGAGCGCATGCTCGCCGCCATTGGTGAGCCTGAACTGCTGGACACCCGGCATGACCAGCGCCTGTCGCGTCTGTTCGGCAACAAGGTCATCAAGATCTACCCGGCGTTCCGCGACTTTTACGGCCTGGAGGATCCCATCGAACAGGTGGTTTCCTATTTCCGCCATGCTGCGCAGGGCCTGGAAGAGAAAAAACAAATCCTCTATTTGCTGGGCCCTGTGGGTGGCGGCAAATCGTCGATCGCCGAGCGGCTCAAACAGCTGATGGAGCAAGTACCTTTTTACGCCTTGAAGGGATCGCCTGTTAATGAGTCTCCGCTCAGCCTGTTCAATAATGCAGAGGACCTTCCGCTGCTCGAGTCCCAGTACGGCATTGCACCGCGTTACCTGCAGCGAGTCATGTCGCCGTGGGCGGTCAAGCGCCTCGAGGAGTACGGCGGGGATATTCGCCGGTTCCGTGTGGTCAAGCGCTTTCCTTCCATACTGAAGCAGTGCGCCATTTCCAAAACAGAGCCTGGCGACGAGAACAACCAGGACATCTCTTCGCTGGTCGGCAAGATCGACATCCGCAAGCTGGAGACTTACGCCCAGGACGATCCGGACGCCTACAGCTATTCCGGCGGCCTGTGCCTGTCCAACCAGGGCTTGCTTGAATTTGTGGAGATGTTCAAGGCGCCCATCAAAGTGCTGCATCCCTTGCTGACCGCCACTCAGGAAGGCAACTTCAAGGGCACGGAGGGCTTTGGCGCCATTCCCTTCGACGGCATCGTGATGGCGCACTCCAACGAAAGCGAGTGGAAGGCGTTCAAGAACAACAGGAACAACGAGGCTTTCCTGGACCGGATTTACATCGTCAAAATTCCGTATTGCCTGCGCGTGTCGGAGGAAGTGAAGATTTATGAAAAGCTGATTCACAACTCCTCGCTGCACAACGCCATCTGCGCGCCCGGCACCCTGAAGATGATGGCGCAGTTTGCCGTGCTGACGCGCCTGAAGGAGCCCGAGAGCTCCAGCATCTTCAGCAAGCTGCAGGTGTATGACGGCGAAAATCTCAAGGACACCGACCCGAAAGCCAAGAGCTACCAGGAATACCGCGACTATGCGGGTGTCGATGAGGGAATGAATGGGATCTCGACGCGTTTTGCCTTCAAGATTTTGTCCAAGGTGTTCAACTTCGACTCCACCGAAATCGCGGCCAACCCTGTGCACCTGATGTATGTGCTGGAGCAGCAGATCGAGCGCGAGCAGTTCCCGCCTGAAACCGAGCAGAAGTACCTGGCCTATATCAAGGAAATCCTGGCCATGCGTTATGCCGAGTTCATCGGCAAGGAAATCCAGACGGCCTACCTGGAGTCCTATTCGGAATACGGGCAGAACATTTTCGACCGGTACGTGACCTACGCCGACTTCTGGATCCAGGACCAGGAATACCGTGATACCGATACTGGCGAAATCTTTGACCGCTCGGCGCTCAATGCCGAGCTCGAGAAAATCGAGAAGCCTGCCGGCATCAGCAACCCGAAAGACTTCCGCAACGAGATTGTCAATTTCGTGTTGCGCGCGCGGGCCAACAATGCGGGCAAGAACCCGGTCTGGACCAGCTACGAAAAACTCCGTACCGTGATCGAGAAAAAGATGTTCTCGAACACCGAAGACCTGCTGCCAGTGATTTCGTTCAATGCCAAGGCCAGCGCGGACGAGCAGCAAAAACACGAAGACTTCGTCAACCGCATGGTCGCCAAGGGGTATACCACGCGGCAGGTCCGGTTGCTGTGCGACTGGTACCTGCGGGTACGCAAGAGTTCCTGAGGGCCGCGGCGCGCCGTGGCGGCGCGTCCTGTGTCAGGTGTAGTCATGTGTATGTGACCGGAGATCAACGTGCTCCAGCAAGTCATTGACAGGCGGTTGGCGGGAAAGAACAAGTCCATCGGCAACCGCGAGCGTTTCCTGCGCCGATTCCGTGGGCAGATACGCGACGCCGTGCGCCGTGCTGTCGCGGGCCGCAGCATCCATGACATCGAACAGGGCGAAGACGTCACATTGCCGCGGCGCGACGTTTACCAGCCGGTGTTTGGTCATACCGGCGGCACGCGCGAGACTGTGCACCCCGGTAACCGCGAATACGTACGCGGCGACCGCATCGCGCGGCCGCAGGGCGGCAGCGGCGGCGGGTCGGGCGGTGAGGCCAGTCCCGACGGTGAGGGTGAGGACGACTTTGTCTTCCGCATCACGCGCGAAGAGTTCATGCAGTATTTTTTTGACGACCTTGCGCTGCCCGATCTCATACGTACCCAGCTTTTGCCCGATGCGCCGGAATGGAAGTCCCGCCGCGCCGGTTTCATCTCGGACGGAACGCCGACCAACCTGCACGTGGTGCGTTCGCTGCGGGTCGCGCTCAGCCGGCGCATCGCCATAGGCGGGGAGACGCGGCGGCAGGTGCATGAGCTGGAGGCGCAGCTGGCGCTGGCGCTGCGCGACGCGCCGGACCTGCCTGACGAGATTCTTTCCTTGAGGACACAAGTCGACGCGCTTCGCCGGCGCCTCAAGGCCATCCCGTTTTTCGATCCCTTCGATCTGCGTTACCGCAACCGGGTCAGGGTGCCGCAGCCCAGTGCCAAGGCGGTCATGTTTTGCCTGATGGATGTATCGGGCTCCATGGACGAAACGCGCAAGGACATCGCCAAACGGTTTTTTATCCTGCTGTACCTGTTCCTCAGGAAGCATTACGAGAAAACCGACGTCATCTTCATTCGCCACCACACCCAGGCCACCGAGGTGTCCGAAGAGGAATTCTTCCAGTCCACCGAAACCGGTGGCACCGTGGTGTCCAGCGCACTGGCCTTGATGCACCAGATCATCCAGGAGCGCTATCCTCCCGGCGACTGGAACATCTATGGCGCCCAGGCTTCGGACGGCGATAACTGGCACCAGGATTCGGCACGCTGCCGCGAATTGCTGGTCGGCAAGCTGCTGCCGGTGTCGCGGTATTTCGCCTATGTCCAGGTCGGTGAAGAGGACCAGAACCTCTGGGAGGAGTACACCCAGGTGCAAGAGGACAACCGTAATTTCGCGATGCGCAAGGTCGCAGCCGCGGACGAGATTTTCCCGGTGTTCAGGGAGTTGTTCAAAAAAGGCGTCAAGCCATGACAAAGAGCGAGAGAAAGCCTGCCGAAGTGGCGGCGCCTGGCTTGTCCGGCACCGGGCGCCGGCATGCCTGCCTGCCCAGCCCGTCCGACTGGTCCTTCGAGTTGATCGAGCTCTACCACGGCGAGATTGCGCGAAAGGCAAAGTCCTTCGGCCTGGACACCTACCCGGTGCAACTCGAGGTCATCACGGCCGAGCAGATGATTGATGCCTATGCCTCGGTGGGCATGCCGGTGAACTATCGGCACTGGTCCTTCGGCAAGCAGTTCATCTCGACGGAAAAAAATTACCGGCGCGGCCAGATGGGGCTGGCTTACGAAGTCGTGATCAATTCCAACCCCTGCATCGCCTACCTGATGGAAGAAAACACCATGCCCATGCAGGCGCTGGTGATGGCGCATGCCTGCTACGGGCACAACTCCTTCTTCAAGGGAAACTACCTGTTCCAGATGTGGACCGACGCCGGCGCCATCGTCGACTACCTGGTATACGCGCGGGCCTACATTGCCGAGTGCGAAGAGCGCCACGGCTGGGAGCCCGTCGAGCAGCTGCTGGATTCCTGCCATGCCCTGATGAGCCACGGCGTGGACCGTTACCAGCGCTCGCAGAAGCTGTCGCTGGCGGAGGAAGAAGCCCGCCGCAAGGACCGCGAGGCTTATCTGCAGCAGCAGCTCAATGACCTGTGGCGCACAGTCCCCAGGTCTGCCGACAAGCCGGCCGAAAAAACCCATCGCCGTTTTCCGCCGGAGCCGCAGGAAAACATCCTGTATTTCATCGAGAAGAACGCGCCCCTGCTGGAACCCTGGCAGCGCGAGGTGATCCGCATCGTGCGCAAGATCGGCCAGTATTTTTACCCACAGCGCCAGACGCAGATCATGAATGAAGGCTGGGCCACCTTCTGGCATTACACACTGCTCAATTCCCTGTACGACGAGGGCTTGCTGACCGACGGCTTCATGATCGAATGCCTGCGATCCCACACCAATGTCATTTACCAGCCGCCGGTGACACATCCGGGCTACAACGGCGTCAACCCCTACGCGCTGGGGTTTGCCATGTTCAGCGACCTCAAGCGCATTTGCGAGTCTCCCACGGAAGAAGACCGGCAGTGGCTGCCGGACGTTGCCGGCTCCAACTGGCTGGAGACGCTGGACTACGCGATGCGGCATTTCCGCGACGAGAGTTTCATCGGGCAATACCTTTCGCCGCGTCTGATACGCGAATTCCGCCTCTTCTCAGTGGTGGATGATGCGAGCAAGTCCGAGCTTGAAGTGGCGGCCATTCATGACGACGCGGGTTATCGGCATGTACGCGAGGCGCTGTCGCGCCAGCATGACCTGAATTACCGCGAGCCCAACATACAGGTCTGGGACGTGGACGTGCGCGGGACCCGCTCCCTGACCTTGCGCCACAGCCGCCACAACGACCGAACGCTCACGGACGATGTCCAGGAGGTGATCAAGCATGTTGCGCGCCTTTGGGGTTTTCCCGTCCTGCTTGAAAGTGTGGACAAGCATGGCAAGGTGGTGCAGCACTGGGAGGCGCTGCCGCAGGCCTGATTTCATTCAGGGGTCGGCCGGAAGGTGGGGTTGTCAGGCCGCCGCTTCCAGTCCGTTCCTGAAGTGCTCCCGCATGCGCTGCGCGGTGGCATTCGCGTCGCCTGACGACAGCGCCTGCATGATGGCGCGATGCTCGGCAAGCGACTCTTCAATGCGGCCACTTTTGAGCAGCGAGTTGTGGCGGTTGAGCTTCATGACCTTGCGCAGGTCGGCCACCATCTGGTCGCGCCAGCGGTTGTTGGCGATTTCCAGCAGGCGCATGTGAAAGGCTTCATTGATCTCGAAGAACCGCTCACGGTTGCCGACGGCTTTCTCGAGTTCGTTATGCAGGCCCTGCAGTTCCTTGAGCTGGGAAGGCGTCGCCTGGGTGGCCACCACACCGGCCGCGTCGCTCTCCAGCAGCGCAAGCAGGTGATACACATCGGCCAGGTCCCGCTCAGACACTTCGGTTACATAGGCGCCGCGCCGCACCTTCATCGTGACCAGGCCTTCGGTGGCCAGCACTTTCAGGGCTTCGCGCAGCGGCGTTCGGCTGATGCCGTATTCCTCGGCCAGCTTGAGCTCGTCAATCCAGCTGCCCGGCGTCAGTTCGYGGTTGAAGATGCGCTGGCGCAAAAGCTCCGCCACTTCTTCGTAAAGCGCTCGAGGGGTCAGGGACACTGCGGCCATGGGTATAAATTTTTTGAATGTGCGAAAGCTTCGAGTGGGCGCTGCTTTCGATCAGCGCTGCACGCGAGTTAGTGGGCATCTTACTTCAAACTGAATTTTGCATCAATAATTATAAATGATGTAAACTTGGCCGGATTCATGACTTCCTCTCATGCTGAGCCTATGCTGTTTCTATCGCAGCACCCGGCGTGAAGACCCGTTACGGTAAACCCATCCCATGTCCAAGCCCAGCAAAGAACCTGAATTTCCTGCAGCCAGCCTCGAAGCATGGGCCAAAGCCGCTGCCAAATCGGCGCCTGGCGGCGATGTGGGCGCGCTGAACTGGCAGACGCCAGACGGTATCAGCGTCAAGCCGCTTTACACCGCCGAAGATACCAAAGACCTTCCGCACACCAACACGCTGCCGGGTTTTGAGCCTTTCATCCGCGGCCCACAGGCCACCATGTATGCGGTGCGCCCATGGACGATCCGTCAGTACGCCGGCTTTTCCACGGCTGAGGAGTCGAATGCTTTCTATCGCAAGGCGTTGGCCGCGGGAGGGCAGGGCGTGTCGGTGGCGTTTGACCTGGCCACGCACCGCGGCTACGACAGCGACCATCCGCGTGTGACCGGCGACGTGGGCAAAGCCGGCGTGGCGATTGATTCGGTCGAGGACATGAAAATCCTGTTCGACCAGATCCCGCTGGACAAGGTCAGCGTCTCCATGACCATGAACGGCGCGGTGCTGCCGGTGCTGGCAGGGTATGTGGTCGCGGCCGAAGAGCAGGGCGTGAGCCAGGAAAAACTGAGCGGAACCATCCAGAACGACATCCTCAAGGAGTTCATGGTCCGCAATACGTATATCTTTCCGCCCCAGCCCAGCATCCGCATCATCGGCGACATCATTGAATACACGGCGCAGAACATGCCGAAGTTCAATTCGATCTCGATCTCGGGTTATCACATGCAGGAGGCCGGTGCCAACCAGGCGCTTGAACTGGCCTTCACCTTGGCCGACGGGAAAGAGTATGTGAAAACCGCGCTGGGCAAGGGCCTGGACGTGGATGAATTCGCCGGGCGCCTGAGTTTCTTCTGGGCCATCGGCATGAACTTCTATCTGGAAGTCGCCAAGATGCGCGCCGCCCGCCTGCTGTGGTGCCGCATCATGAAGGGCTTCAATGCCAAGAGCCCCAAGAGCCTGATGTTGYGCACGCACTGCCAGACTTCGGGCTGGAGTCTGACCGAGCAGGACCCTTACAACAACGTGGTGCGCACCACCATCGAGGCGATGGCTGCTGTCTTTGGCGGCACGCAGAGCCTGCACACCAACTCGTTTGACGAAGCGATTGCCCTGCCCACCGAGTTCAGCGCCCGCATCGCTCGCAACACCCAGCTCATCATCCAGGAAGAAACCCACATTCCCCACGTCATCGATCCCTGGGCCGGCAGCTACATGATGGAAAAGCTCACCCAGGACATGGCTGACGCCGCCTGGGCCATCATTGAAGAAGTCGAGGCCATGGGCGGCATGACGAAAGCCGTCGACAGCGGCTGGGCCAAGCTCAAGATCGAGGCGGCCGCGGCTGAAAAGCAGGCGCGCATCGACAGCGGCAAGGACGTCATCGTCGGCGTCAACAAGTACAAACTCAAGACCGAAGACGCGATTGAATCGCGCGACATTGACAACGTGGCCGTGCGCGACGGGCAGATCACCCGGCTCAAGGCTATCAAGGCAAAGCGGGACATCGCTGCTGTGCAGGCCGCGCTGGACGCCTTGACGGCAGCCGCCGAAAATAACAACGGCAATCTGCTGGACCTTAGCATCAAGGCCGTGCGTCTGCGCGCCACGGTGGGTGAGGTCAGCGATGCCCTCGAGAAAGTCTACGGGCGCCACCGCGCCGATACACAAAAGGTGACCGGTGTGTACGCTGCCGCATATGACTCGGCCGAGGGCTGGGAAACTCTCAAGACCGAAATCAATGCTTTTGCTGAAGAGCAGGGCCGCCGTCCACGCGTGATGATCTCCAAACTCGGCCAGGACGGCCACGACCGCGGCGCCAAGGTGGTGGCCACG
>NZ_JBFUCA010000070.1:0-12422 GCF_056405475.1 Polaromonas sp. P1_G4 | reverse complement strand
TCAGTACGCAGGCCAGTAGCTATCCGGCAGCGGCCCGCATTGCTGCAATGGTTACGGCGCCTTGGCCAGAGCGTTTTGCGTAATCGCCGACAAGGTGCCACGCGTGGTGATGACTTCCGGATCCAGCGTGACCTCAATCACCGTGCCCTCCTTGCGAGCCAGCGCCGCAAGCAATTCCGCCTCAAACTCCGCGGTGCGCGTGATGCGCACGCCGGCGTAACCGTAGGCTCGCGCCAGCGCCGCAAAATCCGGATTGTTCAGGCTTGAACCACTTTGGTGTGTTGGATACTCCCGCTCCTGGTGCATGCGGATCGTGCCGTACATGCCGTTGTTGAGCAGCACGATGATGCTTTTGGCGCCGTGCTGCACGGCAGTGGCCAGCTCCTGGCCGTTCATCAAAAAGTCGCCGTCACCCGCGATGGTGAAAGCCATCCGTCCTGTCGTGATGGCCGCAGCAATACCGGCCGGCACGCCATAACCCATCGCGCCCACGGTGGGCGCCAGCTGCGTCTTGTGGCCTTTGACGAGACCGTGATGCCGAAAGAAACGATGCACCCAGCTGGCAAAGTTGCCGGCGCCGTTGGTCAGCACTGCATCCGCCGGCAGGTGCTTTTGCAGCATGCCGACGATGGCGGGCATGTCGATATCACCCGGCAGGTTCGCGGAAGGTGTCGGCTTGAGGTTTTCCAGGTAGTCCTCGTTCGCGGATGTGGTCCAGGCTTCCCAGGCCACAGACACCGGCGCCGTGAGGACCTCCAGCGATCGCGCAGCCGCGTTCATGGTGGCATTGATGGCCAGATCGGCCTGGTAGACGCGGTTGAGCTCCTCGGCGCTCGAATGGATATGCACCAGCTTTTGCTTGGGCCGGGGCGCCTCCAGCAACGTGTAAGTACCGGTCGTCATCTCACCCAGGCGCGGGCCGATGGCGATGATCAGGTCGCTGGCCTTCACGCGTGCGGCCAGCTTCGGGTTCAGGCCGATACCCACGTCGCCCGCGTAGAGCGGATGGTGGTTGTCAAAGGTGTCCTGGAAGCGAAAGGCATTGCCCACCGGCAACTTCCAGTTTTCGGCAAAGCGTTGCAGCGCCTGCGCCGACTGCGGCGTCCAGCCGCCGCCACCGGCGATAACGAGCGGGCGCTCGGACTTGAGCAGCATCTCGCGCAGCGTACGCAGCGAGCCCGGGTCGCTCCAGGCCTGCACGGCCTCCACACGCGGCAGCGGCTGCGCGGCCGTCATGCGCGTCAGCATGTCTTCAGGCAAGACCAGCACCACGGGGCCAGGCCGGCCGTTCATGGCGGTAGCGAAGGCACGCGCCACATATTCGGGGATGCGGTCGGCCTCATCGATGCGCTCCACCCTCTTGGCAAAGCCCTTGGTGCTGGGCCCGAAGAAACTGGCGTAGTCGACCTCCTGGAAGGCTTCACGGTCGCGGCAGTCGCTGGCCACGTCCCCCACCAGCAGCACCATGGGGGTTGAATCCTGGAAGGCCGTGTGCACGCCGATGGACGCATTGGTGGCGCCCGGCCCGCGCGTGACCATGCACACGCCCGGCCGCCCTGTCAGCTTGCCGTGCGCCTCGGCCATGAAGGCCGCGCCGCCCTCTTGCCGGCAAGTGACGAACTGAATCTTGTCCTGACGCGCATGCAGGCCGTCAAGCACCGCCAGGTAGCTTTCACCGGGAACGCCAAACGCATGGGTAACGCCTTGGGCCAGAAGGCAATCGACGAGAAGGTGGCCAGCGAGTTGGGAATTCATGAAGCCTATTGTGCCGCTGGAACAGACACTGGCGCAGCGACTGAATATGGGGCTCTTCAATCAAGCAGGGGCCGCGGAACCGGCTTTTGCCGGGCCGCAGGCGCCGCCCCCTTGAGGGGGGAACAGGCTACACGCAGTGAGCCTGGACGGGGGTGGAACAATTATTCAGGCGTAGCCGCGTCGCCATCGCCGCCGCCAGCCTCGAGGGCTTGTCGCGCCAGCTCTTCGTCACTCAGCGGTGGCGCTCCTTCAAGGGCCCTGAGTTCTTCGAGAAACTCTTCCGTGGGCTGCTCGTGTTCGAGCAGCACCTCTTCGAGCTTCTGCCGGCCGGTCTCTATATGCACCGAGGGAGAATGCAGTTCGGATGGCGGTACCGGAAATTTTTCGCCCAGTTCAAATTTGAGCGCCTCGGCCTTCTGGTCTACCCAGTTTGCGAAGTCGCCATCTTTCGGCGTGTCTGAATTGTTCATGGCCATCTCCTTTGCCTCAAGGGCACCGGCGCGGGCGGCCGGTACCTGCTTCATTATGGAGGTACCCTTGGCCGCTGTCTGTCATCCAATAACGATGCCGTCCGGGTATTCTTGCTTTAATTCACCAAATAGTTAAATTCTCGCCATGCCGACCCCTAAAACAAAGCCCGCCGAACCCCGTTCACGCGATGCCGACCGCTCCCAACTGGCCATCCTGCTGGCGGCCCGCGACGAGTTCGCGCAACACGGCCTGGGCGGTGCGCGGGTAGACAGGATAGCCGAGCGCGCCGACGTCAACAAACGCCTGATTTACTACTACTTCAAGAGCAAGGACGAACTCTTCCTGGCGGTGCTGGAAAACGCCTATGCCGACATCCGCGCCGCGGAAACAGAACTGCATCTGCGCGACATGGATCCGGCGCAAGCCATCCGCCGGCTCACGGAATTCACCTGGGAATACTACATTGCCCATCCGGAGTTTTTGACGCTTCTTAACAGTGAAAACCTGCATCAGGGGCGGCATCTGGCCATGTCCAGCCGCGTGCAGGAAATGAACTCGCCGCTGGTCCAGACGCTGGCGGAAATCCTGGAGCGCGGGCGCGCAGACGGGCTGTTTCGCGGCGGCATCGACCCGGTACAGCTTTACGTATCCATCGCCGGAATGTCGTATTTCTACCTGTCGAACAACCACACGTTGTCGGCCATCTTCGGGCGCGATCTCATGACGCCCAAAGCCCGCCATGAGCGGCTCTCGCACATGTGCGAAGTCATCCTAGGGTATGTCCTTAGAAACTGATCCTGAGCGGTCATTGACGCAGCGACGAGGCCATTTTTACAATTCGTAATTCACTTAATGGTGAATTACGAGTAAACTGCATTCCGGTACCCCAATAACACCGGCGGCATGCACAGGTCTTTCGCAGTCCTTCAATGACCCCTTTCAGGAGACAAAGCACATGAAATTCACACGTCGCGCAGCACTGGCCAGCCTCACCTGCATGGCGGCGCTGTCACCCCTGGTGGCCAGCGCCCAGGGCGCCTACCCCAACAAGCCCATTCGTGTCATCGTGCCTTTTGCCGCAGGCAGCACCACCGACATCATTGCCCGCGCCATCACCGACAAGATGAGCCAGAGCATGGGCCAGACGCTCGTGATCGACAACCGCGGCGGCGCCAGCGGCACCATCGGCCAGCAGGCCGTGGCCACGGCCGCGCCGGACGGCTACACCATCATGATCCACTCGTCCTCGCACACGGTCAGCCCCTCGACCTTCGCCAAGCTGCCTTTCGACACCATGGGTGACTTCACGGGTGTGACGCCGATCTCGAGCACGCCCAATGTGCTGGTCATGTCGCCGTCGAAAAACATCAAGACGCTGCAGGAACTGCTGGCCGCGGCGCGCGCCAAACCCGGCAGCATGAACTTCGCCTCGGCCGGCCAGGGCAGCGCCACCCACTTGAATGCCGAAAAATTCAAGCTCGCCGCCAAAATCGAAGCCACCAACATTCCCTTCAAGGGATCCGGCGAAGCGGTGACCGAAGTCATGTCCGGCCGCGTCGACTACTACTTCTCGCCGATCGCACCTGTCATCGGCCAGATCAAGAACGGCCAGCTCGTGGCTCTCGCGGTCGGTTCACCCAAACGCGCCAGCGCCCTGCCCCAGGTTCCCACCACGGCGGAAGCCGGCGTTCCGGGTTCAGAGTTCAACTTCTGGATCGGCATGATGGCCCCCGCGAAAACACCGCGCGACATCGTCAACCGCCTGCACGACGAAGTGATCAAAGCCCTGAACACGCCCGAAGTCAAGGAACGCTTCGCCGCCCTGGGCGCCGACGCCTGGACACTCTCGCCCGAGCAGTTCGACGCCTACATCAAGGACGAGATCAAGAGCAATGCCGTACTGGTCAAAGCTGCCGGCCTTCAGCCCACCCAGTAACTTCCGCCCAGTTCCCCGCAGCGTCCCTCCTTCCAATACCCGTGGCCGGGCCAAGGTGAGGCCGCCGCATTTTTCACCTCCTCAAAGGATCCCATGGCTACTCAACGACTAGGAATCATCATGCACGGCGTCACCGGACGCATGGGCATGAACCAGCATCTGATCCGCTCCATCGTCGCGATCCGCAAACAGGGCGGCGTCACGCTCTCCAACGGCGACAAGGTGATGCCCGACCCGATCCTGATCGGCCGCAACGCCGAAAAAATCGAAGCCCTGGCCAAAGCCCATGGCCTCGCGCGTTGGGGCACCGACCTCGACGAGGCGCTGAAGAACAAGGACGACACCATCTTCTTCGACGCCGGCACCACACAGATGCGCCCGACCCTGCTGGCCAAGGCCATTCGCGCCGGCAAGCACGTCTACTGCGAAAAGCCGATTGCCACCAACCTCAACGAAGCTGTCGAGATCGCCCGCCTGGCCGAAAAGTCCGGCCTGAAACACGGCGCCGTACAAGACAAACTCTTCCTGCCCGGCCTGCGCAAGCTCGACATGCTGCGCCGCGCCGGTTTCTTCGGCAAGATGCTGTCGGTGCGGCTTGAGTTCGGCTACTGGGTCTTCGAAGGCGACCTGCAGCCTATCCAGCGCCCCAGCTGGAACTACCGCACCGAGGACGGCGGCGGCATGATCCTGGACATGATGTGCCACTGGCGCTACGTGCTGGACAACCTGTTCGGCGAGGTCAAGTCGATCTCCTGTATTGGTGCCACCCACATTCCCGAGCGCTGGGACGAGGCTGGCAAGCCCTACAAGGCGACCGCCGACGACGCGGCTTACGCCACCGCCGAACTCATCGGCCACAGCGGCGAGCCGGTGATTGCCCAGATGAACATGTCCTGGGCCACCCGCGTGAACCGCGAAGACCTGGTCACCTTCCACGTCGACGGCACGCATGGCTCGGCCGTTGCGGGCCTCTCCTCCTGCAAGGCCCAGTCGCGCGTCAACACGCCGCGCCCGGTCTGGAACCCGGACGAGAAGCAGACGATGAATTTCTCTGACCAGTGGCAGGAAGTGCCGGACACCCAGACCTACGACAACGGCTTCAAGATCCAGTGGGAGCACTTCATCCGCCATGTGGTGGAAAACGAGCCCTACAAATGGACGCTGCCCGAAGGCGCCAAAGGCGTGCAGCTGGTCGAAGCCGCGCTCGAAAGCTGGAAAGAACGCCGCTGGGTGGACGTTCCRGCGCTACAAGTTTGATAGCTGCTCGCGCCCATCAGATAAGGGCTACAGGCACATTTTTCATACAGAAAAGGTAGATTCATGGCTTTAACCCTTTCCCTGCCTGTCGCCGCGGGCGGCCTGCGGCCTTACACGCTGCAAGGCCGCACACCGGTGAAGCCCGCACCGGGCGTCAAATTCAACCGCATCGCCTATTCGGCAGCTCACGTGGTGGCCGACCCATTGGCCGCAGTGGATCCCTGGGTCAACTGCGCGATCGACTGGGACACGACCATCGCCTACCGCCGTCACCTGTGGTCGCTGGGCCTGGGTGTGGCCGAAGCGATGGACACGGCGCAGCGCGGCATGGGCCTGGACTGGCCGACCTCGCTGGAGCTGATCCGCCGTTCGCTCGATGCCGCCAAAGACGTGCCGGGCGCACTGGTGGCTTCAGGCTGCGGCACCGACCACCTGGTGCTGGAAAACGTCAAGAGCGTCGATGAAGTCATCGCCGGCTACGAAGAGCAGATGGCCGCGATTGAAAAGCTCGGCGGCAAGCTGATCGTGATGGCCAGCCGCGCGCTAGCGCGCGTCGCCAAATCGCCGGCCGACTATGAGCGCGTCTACGACCGCATCCTGAGGCAGGCAAAACAACCGGTGGTGCTGCACTGGCTGGGAGACATGTTCGACCCTGCACTGGCTGGCTACTGGGGCAGCGGCAATGTCGAAAAAGCCATGGACACGGCCCTTGGCATCATCAACGCCCACCCCGACAAGGTCGACGGCATCAAGATCTCGCTGCTCGACAAGGACAAGGAAATCGCGATGCGCCGCAGATTGCCCACGGGCGTTCGCATGTACACAGGCGACGACTTCAACTATGCCGAGCTGATTGCCGGTGACGGTTTCGGGAAGGAAGCGATGCACGGCCAGAGTGATGCGCTGCTGGGCATCTTCGACGCCATCGCACCGGCCGCCAGCGCCGCGCTGGGCGAGCTCGCGCAAGGCAATGTCGAGAAATTCCACGCCATCCTCGGCCCCACGGTGCCGCTGTCGCGACACATTTTTGCCGCGCCCACGCGTTTTTACAAAACTGGCGTCGTCTTCATGGCCTGGCTTAACGGCCACCAGAAGCACTTCACGATGGTCGGCGGGCAACAGAGCACGCGTTCGCTGCAGCACTTCGCCGAACTGTTCCGCTTGGCCGATGCCGCCAACCTGCTTGAACAACCGGACTTGGCGACCCAGCGCATGAAGACGCTACTGGCGCTACACGGCATGTAATGGCTCCCCCCGTTGCCGGCTCACTGCGTGTAGCGGCCTCCCCCCTCAAGGGGGCGGCGCTGGCGGCCCGGCAAAGCCGGTTCCGCGGCGCCCGCTTGAAATGTTACCGAGCGCTTCCACTCAAATCGCTGAATAAATTTAACAGGAGACAACATGAAGACACGCACTTTCCTCAAGGCCAGCCTGGCCGCCGGCCTCGCAGCCGTCGCCTTCGGCGCCGCAGCGCAGGCTTATCCCAGCCGCCCGGTCAAGGTCATCATTCCCTTCCCGCCCGGCGGCACGCTGGATGCGGTGGGCCGGCAGCTGGCGCAAAAACTCGGTGAGCAGATGGGCCAGCCCTTCGTGGTGGAAAACCGTGCGGGCGGCAACGGCACCATCGGTGCGCACGTGGTCGCGCAGGCGCCTGCGGACGGCTACACGCTGCTCTTCAATGCCTCTACTTTCACCACCGCACCCATGACCATGAAGTCCGTGCCCTACGGTGTGGTGAAAGACTTCACGCCCGTCTCGCTCGTCGCCAAGGCGCCCTTGTCGATTGCCATCAACAAGAACCTGCCGATCACTGATGTGAAGTCGCTGATTGCCCACGCCAAGGCCAACCCCGGCAAGATGACGTTTGCGGTCGGCTCCATCGGCTCGGCCGGCCACCTATCGACCGAGCTCCTCAAGCGCGCCGGCGGCATCGAATACACCGTGGTGCCCTACAAGGGCACGGCGCCGGCTTTCCAGGATTTGATCGGTGGCCAGATTGATGGTTTCATCGACCCCATCCTTGGCTCGCTGCAGTACCACAAGAGCGGCCTGTTGCGCGTCGTTGCCATCACCGGCGACAAGCGCGTGCCCAACCTGCCTGATGTGCCAACCGTGGCCGAGACGATTCCCGGCTACGAGTTTTACAGCTGGTACGGCCTCTGGGGCCCGGCAAAATTGCCGGCAGACATCACGCAGAAACTTAACGCCGAAACCAACAAGGCGCTAGCCAGCGACATGCGCGAGAAACTCCTCCAGCAAGGCCTGGTGCTGACGCCCGGCACACCGGAGGACTTCGCGAAATTCCAGAACAGCGACATGGCGCGCTCACAGAAGATCATCACGGACGGGAATATCCGTGTTGAGTAACATGCACGACCATGGCCACTGAAGATGTGAAACGCGCCTTGGTCACGGGCAGCAGCTCCGGCATTGGCCTGGCCATTGCGCAGGCACTGCTTGACCAGGGGTGGGACGTCGTCGGACTGGACCTGGCGCCTGCGCGCATCGTGCATCCGGCGTTTTCCTCCACCGAAGTCAACCTGTGCAACACCGAAGCGACGGAACGTGCCGTGCGTTCAGCGGGCGGGGTACAAGCGCTCATCCACGCCGCCGGCGTGCTGCGCGTGGGCCCGCTCGGCGCGCTTTCCGGTGAAGACTCGGCGCTGATGTGGCAGCTCCATGTGGATGCCGTCATGCGCATCGCCAACCTGGTGGTACCCGCCATGGCACAGGCCGGCGCAGGCCGCGTGGTGCTGATCGGAAGCCGCGTGGCACGCGGCATGGCAGGCCGCAGCCAGTACGCAGCCACCAAGGCCGCGCTGGTGGCGCTGGCGCGCAGCTGGGCTGCTGAAACCGTGGCTTCGGGTGTCACCGTCAATGTGGTGTCCCCGGCCGCCACCGAAACAGCCATGCTTGCCGACCCGGCTCGAACGACGGTCCCGCCGAAGCTGCCGCCGCTGGGCCGGCTGATCCAGCCGCGGGAGATCGCCGCGCTGGTCACCTTCCTGCTCTCACCCGACGCCGCGGCCATCACCGGCCAGGAGATCCAGATCTGCGGAGGCGCGTCGCTTGCGGCGTGAAGGCATGGCCGCAAACGCTGTCGGCATTGTCGGTCTGGGCCTCGTCGGCACCGCGCTGGCGCAGCGCCTGATGGCCGCCGGCTTCCAGGTCACCGGCTTCGACCTGCGCGAAGAAGCCCGCGCGGCCCTCACCGCCCAAGGCGGCCGCGCTGCCGGCACCCTGGCCGAAGTTGCCAATGCGGCTTCCTGCATGGTTCTGGCCGTCTTCAATACCGACGATGTGCTCAAAGTGGTCGAAGGGCCGGGTGGCCTGCTGTCCGTTTTCGGCGTTCGCAGCATCATCGACTGCTCCACCGGCACACCTCACGAACTCGAAGCCCTGGCCGCGCGGCTCGCAGCACGCGGCATCAACTTCATCGAAGCGCCGCTCTCGGGCTCCAGCCAGCAGATCGCCGCCGGTGAAGCCACCCTGCTGCTGGGTGGCGAGGCCGGGGCATTGCAGGCGTGCGAATCCGTTCTGGCCGCCATTTCAGACCAACGCATCCACGTCGGTGGYGCCGGCATGGGTGCCAAAGCCAAGCTGGCCACCAACCTGGTGCTAGGCCTGAACCGCGCAGTACTGGCCGAAGGCATGGTCTTCGCCGAAAACATGGGCATTCCCCCCGAGCAATTCCTGGCGCTGGTGCTGGCCAGCCCAGCCACGTCAGGCGCGGCCGAGGCCAAGGGCCGGATGATGGTGGACGGGGACTTTACGCCGCAGTCGCGCATCCACCAGCATCTCAAGGACGTCAGGCTGATGATTGACAGTGCCGCGGCCCAAGGCCAGAAACTGCCCTTGTCCGAAGCCCATGCAGCGCTGATGCGCGCAGCGATTGCCGCCGGCGATGGCGAGCTCGACAACGCGGCCATCATCCGCGAACTGCGCCGGCAGAAAACCGCGCCACCGTCCAACTGACTTCACTAAAACTACACCCCTACCTTTACCGCATGCGTAATTTTTCCCAGGACCACCGCTGGCTCTCCATCAACACCGCAACCGTGCGCAAAAGCCGCGGCGTCGAGCAGCCGCTGACCACCATCATCGAAGCCTGCGTGCAGCGCGGCATCAAGGCGATTTCGCCGTGGCGCGACCAGGTCGCGGCCGCCGGCCTGCCCGCTGTTTCGAAACTCGTCAAAAACCACGGGCTTGAACTCTCCGGCTACTGCCGCGGCGGCATGTTCACCGCAGCCGACGCCGCCGGCCTGCAGGCTGCCCACGACGACAACCGCCGCGCCGTCGATGAAGCCTGCGAGCTCAAGGCCGCTTGCCTGGTGCTGGTAGTGGGCGGTTTGCCCGGCGCGCTGGCCGGCAAGGCGGCACACAAGGACCTGGCGCTGTCGCGCAGCCAGGTGAGCGACGGCATTGCCCAATTGCTCGAATACGCCAGAAGCTGCAATATGCCACTGGCCATCGAACCGCTGCACCCCATGTATGCGGCAGACCGCGCCTGCATCAACACCATGGAGCACGCACTCGACGTCTGCGACGCGCTCGA
Organism: Polaromonas sp. P1_G4; assembly: GCF_056405475.1. Classification (NCBI taxonomy): domain Bacteria; kingdom Pseudomonadati; phylum Pseudomonadota; class Betaproteobacteria; order Burkholderiales; family Comamonadaceae; genus Polaromonas; species Polaromonas sp. P1_G4. Next base: position 2,451 of record NZ_JBFUCA010000070.1, on the reverse strand, counting down.
CCCCTCAAAGAGCGGCGCGCTCGGTGTGGCGGTGGACGTGTACCACGTGTGGTGGGACCCCAAACTGCAGCCGCAAATCGAACGGGCAGGCAAGGAGCGCCTGCTCGCCTTCCATACCTGTGACTGGCTGACGCCCACGGCCGATTTGCTGAACGACCGCGGCATGATGGGAGACGGTGTGATTGACATCCCGAAAATCCGCGGCTGGATGGAAGCGCAAGGGTTCGCGGGTTACAGCGAGGTGGAGATCTTTTCCACCAGCAACTGGTGGCAGCGCGAAACCGGCGAGGTGCTGGACACCTGCATTGCCCGGCACCGCAGCGCAGTGTAAACAGGCCTCTTCATTCTGCTGGCAGACGGGCTGCTAAACGACCATCTTGAGGCGGAGCTCCAGACGCGAACCTCGCTCTATGGCCTGCGCAATCCGGGCCTGCCGTTCAGTTGCAGAAAGTGTCTTGTCGTCGTTGATGGCCTGGCGGGTCTTGAACATTTCCAGGTCGGCAATAGGGATCAGTTGCCGGTTACTGGAAGACCGGAACCGGGACAAGCCGTTGACAGCCAGGAGGATGCGCTTTTCGCCAGGATCGCTCTCTGCAAACCCGACGACGAACTTCCGGATGGACGCCTTCAACGGGTCCGGCAGCGTTGCCTTCCAGAGCAATGGGGATTGCGGTATGAGGGGTGATTCCCAGATGACTTTTACCTCCCTGGCAAGGTCCGCAAAGTCGCGCTGAAAGAATGCAAGCTCTTCATTGTTGGCCGTCGCCACATCAATTTGCTTTTTCGATACCTTCAGCAGGTTTTGCTGGTGGCTCCCAGTCTCCACTGACTTGAAAATTTCCGCGGGCTTGCTCACGCCATTCTTGGAGAAAGCAAAATACAGCGGCACCAGATGCCCGGACGTACTCTTGGGATCGCCATCGCCAAAGCGCAGGCCGGAAGCATTTTCAATCAGCGGCTTGAGCGCCTCGATTTGCGAACTGCGATGGGTCACCAGGATCGATTTGTAGCCCACGCTGCCGTCCCCCGTGACCATCTGCGCAAAAACACCACCCGCGCCGGAGGCCACCACATCCAGAGCAGGAACATTGCCCATCCAGGCCAGATCTATTTCCCCACCAATGAAGGCGGTTACCAGCGCGCCCTGCGACTCATAGACACGCAGATCGATCGGACGGCGGATGGCCGCGCCCAGGAGTTTGACGAAGGGCTCCCAGCTCGCGCGGGTCTCCGCAGCCGCCCTGGGCGAGATCAAACCAAATGTCAGCATCGGCTCTGCAGCAGGCTGCGCCATCACTGGTGAAGCAAGCAGTGGCCCGGCGCACAGCCCGGCAAGGCCGTGGAGGACAATTCGACGTTGAAGGCTCATATCATTTTCTCCATCAGGCTGAAACAACAGAAACACCCCGTTCGGGCAGGTGAAGGGTTACGGCATCACCCTGGAACCAGTCGGATGCCGCGTCCGGGGACACGACGAAGATGGGGCCCAAGCTGGTGTCGACAGTGAACTCGCGGACACTACCCAAATAGGCTTTCTTGGAAACCACACCGGGCAAACCTTCATCTCCGGGCGGTGCAATCGTCCAGGCTTCAGGACGAATGGCCGCTTTCACCGCACCAGGCTCGACGGGATGCAGGGCTTTCACACGCAGCGCTCCCACCTGGATCCGGCCGTCCGCAAATGCCTCGCCGGGAAACAGCATGGCCTCACCCATGAATCCAGCAACAAATTCGCTGTTGGGACGCTCGTAAAGCTCCGACGGGGATCCTGCCTGGGCAATCACCCCCTGGTCCATGACAATGATCTGGTCGCTTACAGCGAGGGCCTCACTTTGGTCGTGGGTGACGTAAGCAACGGTCAGTCCGAGGCGCTGCTGCAACCCGCGGATTTCTTCACGCATGGAGCGCCTCAGCCGTGCATCCAGATTCGAGAGCGGCTCGTCAAACAGCAGTACGGACGGCTCCAGCACCAAGGCACGGGCGACGGCTACACGCTGCTGCTGCCCGCCGGACAGCTCACTGGGCAGCCGATCGTCATAGCCGGACAAACCGACCGCCGACATGGCGACCTGCGCGCGCTCAAGCAGCTCTTTGGCATGGACACCACTGACGCTCAAGCCATAACCCACGTTCTCCAGCACGCTCATATGCGGGAACAAGGCATAGCTCTGGAACACCATGCTGACGTTGCGTTCGGCGGGTCCGAGATGGGTCACGTCACGGCCGTCGATCAGGATTTGGCCCACACTGGGCGTCTCAAGCCCGGCAATCATGCGCAGGGTCGTGGTTTTTCCGCAGCCCGAAGGTCCCAGAATCGTCGTCAGCGTGCCTTTGGGAACGGTAAAACTGATTCCTTTGACCACCAAGGGCGATGGATCGCTCCCATAACGTTTTTGCACGTTCTTGAATTCAATGCCGAGTTGGCTCATGTGCAGACTTTCTTTGTTGATG
>NZ_JBFUCA010000069.1:0-12487 GCF_056405475.1 Polaromonas sp. P1_G4 | reverse complement strand
GCCCAAGGCCGTGGAAGCCATGGGCATTACCGGCAGCATCGGCAAGCTGTTTGCCACGCACCCGCCGATTGAAGAGCGCATCGCGGCCTTGCAGAACGGCCAGGCCTAAGCACCAAAGGGCGCCCCGCACAGGGCGCCTTTTTTTTTCATGAAATTTCAAGGAGCGCGAACATGAAAAGCTGGATCAGGCAGAACCGCAGTTTTCTGGTGTTGCTGTTGTTGTTCGGGCTGTTCCGTACCGCAATCGCGGACTGGAACCCCATTCCCTCGGGCTCCATGCGGCCCAACCTGCTTGAAGGCGACGTCGTCTTCGTCAACCGCCTGGCCTACAACGTCAAGATTCCGCTGACCGATACCGTGCTGGCGCGCACCACCGATCCGCAGCGCGGCGACGTCGTCACTTTTTCCTCGCCGGTGGATGGTGTCCGTCTGATCAAGCGGCTGGTGGCTGTGCCGGGCGACGTCGTGGAAATGCGCGACAAGGTGCTCATCATCAACGGACTGTCAGCCCGCTATGAGGCGCTGGACACGGTACTGGAGCCGGCCGGGCCGGTTGGCGTGCTGGTGGCCACGCACGTGAAGGAAGCCACAGCCCAGGAGCAACATGAAATCCAGTGGCTGGCCGGTGTGAAGGCCAAGGACAGCTGGGGACCGATCACGATTCCCGCTGATCAGTACCTGATGCTGGGTGATAACCGCGACAACAGCGCAGATTCGCGCTACATAGGCCTGGTGCCGCGTAACCTGCTGATCGGGCGTGCTGAGCGGATCCTGGTGTCGGCGGACATCCTGGAGAAGTGGCAACCCCGCTTTGAGCGTTTCGGCCGCTCGCTCTATTGATTTGCTGATTGACTGAGGCTGCAGTGGGAGCCTCAGGCCTGGCGGCTTCGCTGTACCCGCTCTATGGCTTGTGCCACTTCCGCCAGGTCCAGACCGTACATCTCGGCAAATTCCGCCGCCGTTTTCCCACTGGCCTCAAAGGCGCGCATCAGTGCTTCGCGTTTGGCGGTTTGCTCGGCCATCTCCGCAAAAGCCTCCTCCTGCAAGGTGTTCGACACCTCATCCTGCGTGCGGGTGCATTCCGCGTACTCTTCGCGGCTCAAGCCGGATGCTTCAATGGCCTCGATGAGGCGCATACGCACTTTGGGACGCAGGTCTTCCTTTGAACGCGCCTGGCGCCGCCGGAACACCTCCATGATCGCGTGGTGCACATGCTCGGGCGCCACCGGCTCGACGGGCTCGCCCTGCAGGTTGTGGCGCGGGTGGCCGGCCGCCACGCATTCGAGGTAACGCGTGGAACGGGCATGCAGGCCCAGCGCCACTTTCAGTTCGTCGCGCTTGAACGCTTCGGGGTTTTCCGCCAGCAGGTCCTGGAAAGCGCCCAGCTTGAGCGGCAGGAACTGTGCGCCGAACATTTTTGGGTAGAGCTCGAACAGCTTTTCCAGCACGGGGTGGACTTCGCGTGGGCGCTGCTGTTGCTGCTGCGGGTTGGCCGGCCGGGGGCGTTTGGCACGTGGGGAGGGTGTGGTGGTTTCGGTCATGTGTATGGGGTGAAAAGATGGTGTGGCGGGGTGTTCAGAAAGCTCAGCGGGGCCTGAACATGCGAAAGAGGTTGTCGGGGGTGACGGCGAAATAATCGGCCGGGCCACCGCCGCGAAGAATCGGCTCGGCAGCCGCCGTGTCGTAAATGCCGTCTTTGAGCAGATGCCTTGCAATGTACACGCCGACGACTTCACCCAGGACCAGCCAGGTGGGAACCGGCACGCCGTTGGCGCCCTGCAACTGCAGGATTTGGGTTAACTTGCACTCAAAAGAAACCGGGCTTTCCTGTACGCGCGGCACGGCAATGCGTTGCGAGGCCACGGGCGTGAGGCCGGCGAGCTCGAACTCGTTGACCTCGGGCGGCACCATCGCGCAGGAGCGGTTCATGGCCTCGGCCAGCGCCCGCGTTGCCAGGTTCCAGCCGAACTCGCCGGTTTCGCGGATGTTGTGCAGGCTGTCTTTGGCGCCAATGCTGGCGAAACCGATGATGGGCGGCGTGTAGTTGAAGGCATTGAAAAAGCTGTAGGGTGCCAGGTTGAGCTGGCCCCTGGCGTCCTGCGACGAAATCCAGCCAATGGGGCGTGGCCCCAYCATGGCATTGAAGGGATCGTGCGGCAGGCCGTGGCCTTTCGAGGGCTCGTAGTAGTGAAAGTCCTGGCCCATCACGCGGCCATCCGTTGTTGTTCGGCATCCTGCAGCACGCTGCGCGCCAGGGCCTCCGCAACCTTGATGCCATCCACGCCGGCCGACAAAATGCCGCCGGCGTAGCTGGCGCCTTCGCCGGCCGGGTAGAGGCCGCGCACGTTGACGCTTTGCAGGTCTTCGCCGCGGCTGATGCGGATCGGCGAGGAAGTGCGCGTTTCCACGCCGGTCAGCACCGCGTCGTGGGTGTCAAAGCCCTTGATTTTTTTGCCGAACACGGGAAAGGCTTCGCGCATGGCCTCGATCGCATACGCAGGCAGGGCAGACGACAGGTCGCCGATGGTCACGCCCGGCTTGTAGGACGGAGTGATGCTGCCCAGCGCGGTCGAGGGGCGGCCCGCCACGAAGTCACMCACCAGCTGCGCCGGCGCCTGGTAGTTGCTGCCGCCCAATACAAACGCGTGTGATTCGAGCTGGCGCTGTAGTGCGATGCCGGCCAGCGCGTCGCCCGCCTCGAAGCCGGGGTAGTCGCGCGGGTCTATGCCCACCACGATGCCGGCATTGGCGTTGCGCTCGTTGCGCGAGTACTGGCTCATGCCGTTGGTCACCACGCGGCCGGGCTCCGAGGTGGCGGCCACCACCGTGCCGCCTGGGCACATGCAAAAACTGTAGACCGAGCGGCCGTTGCTGGCGTGGTGCACCAGCTTGTATTCCGCCGCGCCCAGTGAGGGGTGACCGGCATGGCGGCCCCAGCGCGCGCGGTCGATGATGCCCTGTGGGTGCTCGACCCGAAAGCCGATGGAAAAAGGCTTGGCCTCGATGTATACGCCGCGCTCGTACAGCATGGCGAAGGTGTCGCGCGAGCTGTGGCCCAGCGCCATCACCACCTGGTCGGCGCGCATCTCGTGGCTTTGGCCTGTGGCCTGGTCCAGTACCGTGAGGCCGCGCAGCTGTTTGCCTTGCGGGCCGTCCTCGATCAGCACGTCGGTCACGCGCTGCTCAAAACGGATCTCGCCGCCCAGCGCGACGATCTGTGCGCGCATGTTCTCGACCACCTTCACCAGCTTGAAGGTGCCGATGTGCGGATGCGCCTCGAACAGGATGTCGGCGGGCGCGCCGGCTTTCACGAATTCGTTCATCACCTTGCGGCCCAGGTGGCGCGGGTCCTTGATCTGGCTGTAGAGCTTGCCGTCGGAAAAGGTGCCGGCGCCGCCTTCGCCGAACTGCACGTTCGATTCCGGGTTGAGCACGTTCTTGCGCCACAGGCCCCAGGTGTCGCGGGTGCGCTGGCGCACCGTCTTGCCGCGCTCCAGCACGATGGGCTTGAAGCCCATTTGCGCCAGCAGCAGGGCTGCGAACATGCCGCAGGGGCCGAAGCCGACGACGACCGGTCGCAACGGCAAGCCGGCTGGCGCCTGGCCCACGGTGCGGTAGGCCATGTCGGGCGTGGTAAAGATGTGCGGGTTGCCGGAAAATTTCGCCAGCAGCGCGCCTTCCTGGGCGGCATCGGCGAGCGTGACATCGACGATATAGACCTTGAGCAGGTCTGCCTTGCGGGCATCAAAGCTGCGTTTGTGGATGTGGACGTTCTGCAGGGCGGCTGCGGCAACGCCCAGTGTCTGGGCCACCATGGCGGGCAGGGCGCTTTCCGCGTGGTCCAGCGGAAGTTTGAGTTCGGTCAGGCGAATCATGAAAAGGGGCTCGTGTTGATCAAGCAACCCGCATTTTAAAGGCCTGGCGGATAATGGGCCTCGTGAAGCACGCCAGACCGCCGCTGGTGCAATCTGGGAAACCAGGCACTGGAGGAACGTCCGGACTGCACAGGACAGCGTAGGAGGTAACACCTCTCCACCGTGAGGTGAGGATCAGAGCAACAGAGACGAGTCGGCCTTGGGGCAACCTGGGGCCGGGTGAAACGGGCAATCTCTACGCGCAGCAATACCAAGTAGGCCAACGTTGATGTGGTTCCGCAGAGTTGGCGGGTAGGTAGCATTGAGCCGTGGGGGCGACCCCCGGCCCAGATTAATGGCGGTCACGCCGGGCTTTCTCCAAGGGGGCCCGGTGCACAGAATCCGGCTTATCGGCGGGCTTCACACTAATAAAAAAGCCCCGTTCAGCAATGAACGGGGCTTTGTCTTTGGGCCTTGCCGGCCCTGCCTGCGGCGTCTTATTTGGCGGGAGAGGCGGCGGCAGCTGGTGCCGATGCGGTGCCTGCAGCGGCGGTGGCGGCTGGCGCTTTACCGAAGTACTGAGCGAAAATCTTGTCGTAGGTGCCGTCGGCCTTGATGTCGGCCAGGCCCTTGTTCAGTTTTGCGAGCAGCTCGGCGTTGCCCTTTTTCACGGCCAGGCCGTATTGCTCGGGTGCAAAGCTGGCATCGGCGATGGTCTTGAACTTCGAGCCGGTGTTGTTGTTGACGTAGTGCTCCACCACGCCGTTGTCGGCGACCACGGCGTCCACGCCGCCGGCTTCCAGTTCCTTCAGCGCCAGTGGCGTCGCTTCAAAGCGCTTGATGTTGGCGCTTTCCTTGCCCTGCAGCTTGGTGATGACTTCGTCACCCGTGGTGCCGTTCTGCACGCCGACTTTGAGTTTCTTGAGGTCGTTGAACTTGGCGATCTTCGAATCCTTCTTCACGGCGATCAGTTGCTGCGCGTCAAAGTAAGGCGACGAAAAATCCATGGTCTGCTTGCGCTCGGCCGTGATCGTGATGGCCGAGACCAGCAGGTCGCGGTCGCCCTGGTTCAGGGAGTTGAAGATGCCTTCCCATGGCGTATTCAGGAACTTGACTTCGATGCCGGCTTTCTGCGCCACGGCCTTGACGACTTCGATGTCGAAACCGACGATCTCGCCTTTGTCGTTCTGGGACTCAAAAGGTACATACGCGGCGTCCGTGCCGACGACGTACACCTTGGCCGCAGGTGCGGGTGCCGAGGCGGCAGGAGCGGGTGCACTGGCTGCGGGTGCCGGCGGCTCGGTCTTGCTGCAGGCGGCCAGAACGATACCGGCGACCAGGGTGCCGGCGGTTTGCAGGAAACGTCGCGTTGAAATGGAGTAGGAAGACATGAAGTCCCTCAAAAAAGGTTGAAATGATGGTGATGCCCGTCAAGCCATGCGGTCAGGCGTGGCCTCCGGCATACGAACAAAAAGTATAAACCGCAGCCCTGGGGTCAAACAGCCCCTTTCAGTAGCCTTGGTGACTGTTCAAGGCCTTAACGCCGGTATATACCCTTACGTACGGTGCAAGGTTTAGCAACTTTCACGCCACAGTAGCGCGGGTACTCGGTGGTGGCTTGCAAATCAATAGCGATGCCTGGCGCGTGTGCAGAAATCGTTAATGGACAAGGCCCAGCTCACGCACGCGGTCCACGTGCGCCAGCAGCGAGCGTTTGGCCACCGGCCAGATACGCGGGTCCACGTCGTCGTACGCGCCTGCGACCCAGTCGTCGATCGTGCCTTCCGGGTGGGCCTGCATCACGCGCATGATCTTGGCTTCGCGTTGCAGGCGATGCGCCTTGAGCCGGGCAATCGCATTCTTTGCGTCCGCCAGTACGTAGCCATGCGCCGGGGCAATGAACCCGATCTGGTGTTCGTCGCAGGCCGCGCTCAGCGCATCCAGGGAATCCAGGTAGGCGCTCATGTCGCCGTCGGGCGGGTCAATGACCGTGGTGCTGCCGTTGAGGATGTGGTCGCCGCTGAACAGCAGGCCGTCTTCCACCAGCACCAGGCACACATGGTTGGCGGCATGGCCGGGCGTGTGCAGCACCTTCAGGGTATGGGTGATTTCGCCTTCCGGCCCTTTGCTGGTGAGCGCAAGCAGCTCCTGATTTGATAGCGTTCGATCTGGCGAGAAGGCGCTGGCGGCGCGCGCGGTGGGTGCCGAGGGCAGGCCCAGAATCGGCGGCGCAACGCTGCACATGGTCTGCAGCGGTTTGGCGCCGGGTGAATGGTCGGGGTGCGAGTGGGTGCACACAATCATGCGAATGTCGCCGCCGGCCGCCCGCCAGAGACGCTGCAGGTGCTCATGATCGGCCGGACCGGGGTCGATGGCGATGTAGCCGCTGCCAGGGTCGCCGACCAGGTAGCTGTTGGTGCCCGGCCCGGTCATCACGCCGGGGTTGGGCGCCGTCAGGCGCATCACGTTGTGAAGCAACGCCACGGGCTGTGATGTCTGCCAGTCAAGCGCATGCACGATCTGCCCGTCCGGGCAGGTCAGCGCCAGCTCGCCATAGGGCGCTTCGTGTTCCATATAGCGCGCCTCCTTGCCGGCCAGCAGCCCGGCGCGCGGGCAGGAGGTCCAGAGCGGGACTTCGGACGCGCAGGCCGCCAGCACCGAGGCCACGTCGGGATAGTGCTGCAGCCTTTCCAGTGTGCGTATGGTGGGGAAGATGATGAAAAATCCTCCCGCCGCGTGCCGCGCCAGCGCCTCGGCCGGCCGCACCCAGACCGGCTCAAACTGCTCGGCCTCGTCGGCCACCGGGCTTTGCCCTTCGGGCATGCGCGCAACAAGAAAAGGCACATCAAAGCGGCGCGGCAGGTCGCGGTCGGTGACCCAGTGCGCTAGCACAAACACCTCGTCGCCCGCCAGCGTGAGGCCGCGCTCGCGGCATTGCGCGGCGAAGGGCGCCTTGCGGTCCAGCGAAGCGATGTCGGCCGTCGTCGCATGGCTGCCATCCGCGTGGCGCGCCAGCAGCACGCCGAGTTCTTCAAAGCTTTCGCGGATGGCCGCGATGGCCTGGGTCAGGTGCAGATCGCTTTGCGTGGCCCGCCGGGTGGACTGTGCATGCGCCGCGGCATCCGCCGCGTCGATGCCGCCGCCGGGAAAGACATAGGCCCCCGGGGCGAAACTGGCGCTCGTGGATCGCCGCGTCATCAGGACTTCGACACCGTGCGGGGTGTCGCGCAGCAACAGCACGGTGGCCGCCGGGCGTACAGGCGCGGGTTCGCGCGAAGGATGGAGCAGTTGGGAAGGACGTGGCATCCGCAAATTATGGCTTCGGGGCTGCGCGGGCGTTGACGGCGGGTTTTGGCGTATTTTTCTGCCCTGCAAAACCGTGGCAAACCATGCGTATCGCCCCGAATTCCTTCAAAACAACGGCCGGTGGATGCGAAATGGCCGATTCACCTCTTTAAGTGCCGCCTTCGCACCGCAGATAATTCCCCCATGCGAATCCGATTCACCAAAATGCAGGGCGCGGGCAATGACTTTGTCATGCTCGACGAAACCCGCGCCCCGCTGGGCCTCTCCACCGCGCAATACCGCTTCCTGGCCGATCGCCACTTCGGCGTGGGCGCCGACCAGATTCTCTCGGTGCGGCCGCCGCCCAAGGATGCTGGCGAAGGCATCGACTTCGAGTACGTGATCCACAACGCCGACGGCGGCGAAGTTGAGCAGTGCGGCAACGGCGCGCGCTGCTTTGTGCGCTTTGTGCGCGAGCAGGGGCTGACGACAAAGGACGTCGTGAGGGTCAAGACCCTGAGCGGCATCATCGAGCCGCGCATGCAGGCTGACGGGCGTGTCACGGTCGACATGGGCGCGCCGGTGTTTGATCCGGTGCGAATTCCTTTTGACACGTCGGGCCTCACGCCTGTGACCCAAGGTTCATGGCAAAAATGGCCGCTGGCCCTTGATGGGTCAGCGCAAGCAGCTCCTCTTTTGATAGCGGCGTTGTCGATGGGCAACCCGCATGCGGTGCAACTGGTGGACGACGTGGACGCTGCGCCGGTGTTGCAAACCGGCCCGCTGATTGAAAACCACGTGCGCTTTCCGCGTCGTGTGAACGCTGGCTTCATGCAGGTGGTTTCGCGCAGCCAGATCCGCCTGCGGGTCTTTGAGCGCGGCGCGGGCGAGACGCTGGCCTGCGGCACGGGCGCCTGCGCGGCGGTGGTGGCGGGCATACGCTGGGGCCTGCTGGATGCGCGGGTGGACGTGATGACGCGGGGCGGCCAGCTCACCATCGAATGGCCGGGCCAGCTGGATGCACCCGTCATGATGACCGGGCCGGCTACGACGGTGTTTAAGTCCGAAATCGAAATCCCGGACGGGATCTAAGTTCACCCCCTTCCAGGGGCGGCGCCTGGGGCCGGCAAAGCCGGACCCTCGGCCCCCGCTGGTGGAATGCCTCGTTAGTTACGGCCGTCGGCCTCTTCAAGCCAGGGGTGCCGTGGAACCGGCTTTGCCGGGCCGCAGGCACCGTCCCCTGCAAGGGGAAAAGGGCTACACGCAGTGAGCCCGATAGGGGTGTGCTATTTTTCGGCTTTGCCGGGCCGCAGGCGGGCGGCCCCCTCGGGGGGCAGGAAGTTACACGAAGTGAACGACCGTGGGGGCCCATTTCCGGCTCATTTCCCTACAATGCCCGGATGAATCCAACCGAACACCMCATCACCGAAGACGACATCGCCAACTTCCTGGCCAACACGCCCGACTTCTTCGAGCGCCACGCCGAACTGCTGGCTTCGGTGCAACTGTCCAGCGGACACGGCAACCGTGCCGTCAGCCTGCAGGAACGCCAGGCGCTCATGCTGCGAGAAAAGATCAAGGGKCTSGAAACSCGGATGGTCGACATGATCCGCCACGGGCAGGACAACGTGGCCATTGCCGACAAGATGCAGCGCTGGACACGCAAGCTGCTGCAGGCGACGCAGGCGCGCGACCTGCCGGGCGCCATTGTCGAAGGCATCACCGGCGAATTCCTGATCCCACAGGCCGCCATCAAGGTCTGGGATGTGAACGGGATTTTTTCGGATGAGAGTTTTGCGACCGATGTGAGCGAGGACGCCAAAACCTTTGCCTCTTCATTGAGCGCACCTTACTGCGGCGTCAATTCGGGCTTCGAAGCGGTCAACTGGCTGCCCGAGCCCGCGGTGGCCTTGTCGATCGCGCTGATACCGCTGCGCGCCGCAGCGGGCGCGGAGGTCTCGGGCCTGCTTGTGCTGGCTTCACCCGACCCGGAACGTTTTCACAGCGGTATGGGCACGGATTTCCTGGAGCGCCTGGGCGAACTGGCCGGCGCGGCGCTGACGCGGCTGCGGCCCCAGCCGGTCACTGCCGAATAGGCACCGGGGCCATGCACCACGGCCATGATGCAAACGCCGCCTTCGACCTCTGAATTCGGCGGCGGGCAGCCAGTGTTGCCGCCGTCCGATCCGCTGGTCGAGCGTTACCTGGAACATGTGCGTGTGGAAAAGCGCCTGGCCCAGCGCACCGTGGAGCTCTACGCGCTCGACCTGCAAAAGCTCGAAGCCAATGCACACCAGGCCAGGGTGGCGCTGGTGGCGGTGCAAAACGTGCACATGCGGCGCTGGGTGGCGCAAATGCATGGTGCGGGGCGCAGCGGCCGAGGCATTGCGCTCATCCTTTCAGGCTGGCGCGGCTTTTACACCTGGCTGGGCCGCGAAGGCCTGATCAGCGGCAACCCCGTGCAGGACGTGCGGGCGCCCAAAGCCGCCAAGCCCTTGCCCAAAGCCCTGAGTGTGGACGAAGCCGTGCAGCTCGCGGGCTACCAGGCCGACGCTTCGGATGGCGACCCGCAGCTGGAGCTGCGCGACCAATGCATCACCGAACTGCTGTATGGCTGCGGGCTGCGTATCGGCGAGCTGGTGGGGCTGGATGTGAAGGCCAGTGCGCAGGCGCGCGGCTGGATCGACACGGATGCAGCCGAAGCTTATGTGCTGGGCAAGGGGTCCAAAAGGCGCAGCGTGCCGGTCGGTCGGGCTGCGCTGCAATCACTGCAGCAGTGGCTTGCCGCCCGGGCCAGCTGGGCGCGTGAAGACCATGCGCTTTTTATCAACCAGCGCGGCACCCGACTGACGCCACAGCACATCCGGGTGCGGCTGAAGCAGCGCTCGCTGAAGGCGGGGCTGGCAACGCCGGTGCACCCGCACATGCTGCGTCACTCTTTTGCCAGCCATGTGCTGCAGTCGAGCGGTGATTTGCGTGCGGTCCAGGAGTTACTGGGCCATGCAAACATCACGACCACGCAGGTCTACACCCGGCTGGATTTCCAGCACCTGGCCAAGGTGTATGACGCGGCGCACCCGCGGGCCCTGTCGAAAGCCGGAAAGGCCGGCGCGGGCGCGCCGGCATCACCAGGAAGCCTGGCGAAGGCGGACAAAGACGCTAAAGACAAAGCCTGAGCCTGGCACCAGCACTGGTGCCAGGCGGTGCTCAGGCTGGACTGGGACGGTCGCGCCTTGCCGGCCGTGCCGGCGGCACGTCCCCGAGCATGAACACCGCCCGCTTGCTGTCGGCCGGGGCGGCTGCCAGGCGCTCTTCAAGCTGGGTCAGCAGGGCCTGGGCATTCGAGCCCTGGTAGGGCACCAGGGCGTACGCGACATGCACCTGTGCGACGCAGTCCACGTGCAGKCCTTTGTAGGGCATGAGGCAGCGCGCCACGATGCGCGGCCCGAGCGTGCCGGCGTCCTCGGCATTGAAGGGGCCTTCGACCAGCATGCCGAAGCGCCGCTCCGACAGCCGCGCTGCGCTGTCGATCTCGCGTGCGGTGGACAAAAGGCGTTCGGCCACATGCAGCGGCAATTCTTCGGCGGCCTTGCGCCCGAAATCGCGCTGGATCTGCTCGGAGTTGACCAGGTCGATGATCATCACCGCGCTTTGGTGGCGCAGCCGTTCGGAACGCGCAATCATGCGGATCAGGCGCTCGGCAAACACGTGGCCGTTGATGAGACCCGTGGCCGGATCCACCCGGTCCAGGCCCTGGATGCGGCGGATGTTTTCGCGCCGGTGCTGGCTGCGCAGCATCAATACCAGCATGGCGATGGGCAGATGCAGCGCCACACCCAGCTGCATGCCGTGCTGCGTCAGAAAGCCGATGGGCACCAGCTCGGCATTGCGGGCCATGGTCCATCCGGCGGCGGCCAGAACCGGCACATATGACAGCATCAGCCATGGTGCAAACCGGTCGCCACGGCGCCAGGCCCAACCCATGACCAGCATGCAGCTGAACTCCAGCAGCAGCACGATGGGAATGAACAGGTCCATCCGCGACGCGGAGGGAACCAGCGCCAGCGCCACAGCCGCCAGCACGCCCAGCGCGGCCTGGCCCACCGTCAGCCAGTGCAGGCGCAATGAGCGTTCGGGCAAGGCCACCACCGCGGAAATGAACAGCAGGGTGGCCGACACCGCCAGCATGGGCAGTACGGATGTCGAAATGTCGTTCCACCCCGGCCACGCCGGCCACAGGTGCAGCCCCGCGATGCCGGTGACGGTCGCCTGCGTCAGGCCCATCAGGGTCACGCAGAGGGCGTAGTAACCGTAGGCGGTGTCGCGCAGTGAAATAGCGCCCAGCGCCGAGATCAGTGCCGCCAGCCCCGTCAGCCCGAAGAAGATGCCCAGGATCAGGGAAACACGCTGCTCTGAGTGGCTCAGGTGCCCCTCGCTGATGAACTGCAGCGGCGCGCTGAACGCATGGCCGTTCTCCAGGCGCAAAAGGTAATGGGTGGGTACCTCGGCCGACAGCGCGATGGGCAGCAGGGGATGGCGGTGCGGCACCGGCCATTTGTCTACCGCCACCAGGTCGCCGGCACGCTGCTCGTTCCAGCGGCCGACACCGTCCAGGGTATACAGCGAAGCCCGGTCGATGGACGGGTAGGGAACCTCAAGGTACCAGCGCTCTGCGTCGGGCGCCGGTGGCACGTTAAAGCGCACCCACATGGCCTGGCCGCTGGTCACCGGGTAGATCGCGTTGCCGTGTGTCGGCTTCCAGGGGATGTCGGGGGTCGCGGCAACCTGCTCGGGGGTGAACTGGCCGGTCGTGTCTATCCAGTAGTCGCCCCAGTCCTGCAGTGCGACAGGTTCTGTCTGGGTGTCCAGGTCCAGTATGGTGCGCGATCGTGCATCCAGGCTGGTCAGCGCCAGCAGCGAGCCCATGAACAGGCTGATAACCAGCCCCAGCAACAGAGTGCGGACGGGTGCGGGCGTGCGCATGGCCGGGCTTGCCAGCGGCCCGTGTTTCTTCCATTGCCGCGAAAATGAGGTCAAAAACATTAACCTGCGATTGTCGCAAAACTTTCACGAAAATTACACCGAGCTGTCAAACCGCTGTCGGCCGGCTCATTTGTCAGGGTGGACACTCCGTGCCCAAGAGGGGGTGACGCTATCAGCCGCGACAATAGCGGCATGAAAATAATTCGACTGCGGGACGGCAAGGAGCGCTCATTGCTGCGGCGCCATCCCTGGATTTTTGACGGCGCCATTGCCAAGGGGGGCGGTGACGCGGGCGAGACCGTGCGGGTTGAAAGCCACGCCGGCGTTTTTTTGGGCTGGGCCGCTTTCAGCCCGGCCTCCAGGAT
>NZ_JBFUCA010000068.1:0-12527 GCF_056405475.1 Polaromonas sp. P1_G4 | reverse complement strand
GGCCAACGCGGCTCTGGATGATGCAGGCAAGCTGACCGGTGACCTCGTGTCTGCCCGGGAAAACGGTGAGTCCGTCCTGGTGGGCGCAGAACGCGTCCAGTACATGGACGTGTCTCCTGCACAGATCGTCTCGGTGGCGGCTTCCCTGGTTCCGTTCCTGGAGCACGATGACGCCAACCGCGCTTTGATGGGCGCCAACATGTCCCGTCAGGCCGTGCCTGTACTTCGTCCCGAAAAGCCGCTGGTCGGCACGGGCATTGAGCGGGTTGCTGCGGTTGACTCCGGCACCGTGGTGACTGCCAACCGTGGCGGTGTGGTGGACTACGTTGATGCCACCCGCATCGTGGTGCGCGTGAATGATGCAGAAGCCCTCGCCGGCGAAGTCGGTGTGGACATCTACAATCTGATCAAGTACCAGCGTTCCAACCAGAACACCAACATCCACCAGCGTCCTATCGTCAAGATCGGCGACAAGCTGGCCAAGGGTGATGTGATTGCCGACGGTGCATCGACTGACCTGGGCGAAATCGCCATTGGCCAGAACATGCTGATCGCGTTCATGCCGTGGAACGGCTACAACTTCGAGGATTCGATCCTGATTTCCGAGCGCGTGGTGGCTGAAGACCGCTACACCTCGATTCACATCGAAGAACTCGTCGTGATGGCCCGTGACACCAAGCTGGGTGCCGAAGAAATCACGCGCGACATTCCCAACCTGTCCGAGCAACAGCTGAACCGCCTCGACGAATCCGGCATCATTTATGTCGGCGCTGAAGTCCAGCCGGGCGACACGCTGGTCGGCAAGGTCACGCCCAAGGGCGAGACCACGCTGACACCGGAAGAAAAGCTGCTACGCGCCATCTTCGGCGAAAAGGCCAGCGATGTGAAAGACACCTCGCTGCGCGTGAGCCAGGGCTCGCAAGGCACCGTGATCGACGTGCAGGTCTTCACCCGTGAAGGCATTGTGCGCGACAAGCGTGCCCAGCAGATCATCGACGACGAACTCAAGCGTTTCCGCCTGGACCTGAACGACCAGCTGCGCATTGTGGAAGCCGACGCCTTCGACCGCATCGAAAAGCTGTTGATCGGCAAGGTTGCCAATGGCGGTCCGAAGAAGCTGGCCAAGGGCACCAAGATCGACAAGGCCTATTTGGCCGATGTCGAGAAGTACCACTGGTTTGACATTCGTCCTGCCGATGACGAAGTGGCTGCGCAGCTCGAAAGCGTCAAGAACTCGATGGAGCAGACGCGCCACAGCTTTGACCTGTCTTTCGAAGAAAAGCGCAAGAAACTCACGCAGGGCGACGAATTGCCAGCGGGCGTGCTCAAGATGGTCAAGGTTTACCTTGCCGTCAAGCGCCGCCTGCAGCCTGGCGACAAGATGGCYGGCCGYCACGGCAACAAGGGTGTCGTGTCCAAGATCGTTCCGGTCGAAGAYATGCCGCACATGGCCGATGGCACACCGTGCGACATCGTGCTGAACCCGCTGGGCGTGCCTTCGCGGATGAACGTGGGCCAGGTGCTTGAGGTGCATCTGGGCTGGGCCGCCAAGGGCCTGGGCCATCGCATTGGGGACATGCTGCAAGCCGAAGCCAAGGTGCAGGAAATCCGCAAGTTCATGGAAACGATCTACAACAAGTCAGGCCGCGCAGAGGACCTGGCGAAGTTGTCGGATACCGACATCATCGAGATGGCCGGCAACCTGACCACCGGCGTGCCTTTTGCCACTCCCGTGTTTGACGGTGCTTCCGAGGCCGAGATCATGGGCATGCTCCAGCTGGCTTATCCGGACGACATTGCCAAGGCCAAGGGCCTGACGGCGACACGTACCCAGGCTCAGCTGTATGACGGCCGCACGGGCGATGCGTTCGAGCGCACGACCACGGTGGGCTACATGCACTTCCTGAAACTTCACCATCTGGTGGACGACAAGATGCACGCGCGCTCGACCGGTCCTTACTCGCTCGTTACCCAGCAGCCGCTGGGCGGCAAGGCGCAGTTCGGTGGACAGCGTTTCGGCGAGATGGAGGTCTGGGCGCTGGAAGCGTACGGCGCCGCCTACACGCTGCAGGAAATGCTCACCGTCAAGTCCGACGACGTACAGGGCCGCACCAAGGTCTACGAAAGCATCGTCAAGGGCGAGCACGCGATCACGGCCGGCATGCCCGAGTCGTTCAACGTGCTGGTCAAGGAAATCCGCTCGCTCGGTATCGACATCGAACTCGAACGCAGCTAATCAACAGGAAAGAAAAGGATTTAACTCATGAAATCATTACTCGACCTGTTCAAGCAATTCACGCCGGATGAGCATTTCGATGCCATCAAGATCGGCATGGCTTCGCCCGAAAAGATCCGCTCGTGGTCTTTCGGCGAAGTGAAGAAGCCTGAAACCATCAACTACCGTACCTTCAAGCCGGAGCGCGACGGTCTTTTTTGCGCCAAGATCTTTGGCCCCATCAAGGACTACGAATGCCTGTGCGGCAAGTACAAGCGCCTGAAGCATCGCGGTGTCATCTGCGAAAAGTGCGGCGTTGAAGTCACGCAGACCAAGGTTCGCCGCGAGCGCATGGGGCACATCGACCTGGCCGCACCGTGTGCGCACATCTGGTTCCTGAAGTCGTTGCCGTCGCGCCTGGGCCTGGTGCTCGACATGACGCTGCGCGACATCGAACGCGTGCTGTACTTCGAAGCATATGTCGTTACCGATCCCGGCATGACCCCGCTGAAGAAATTCAGCATCATGTCGGAAGACGACTATGACGCCAAGCGCAAGGAATACGGTGATGAATACACCGCCAAGATGGGCGCCGAAGGCATCAAGGACCTGCTCGAAGGGCTGGATCTCGACGTTGAAATCGAGAAGCTGCGCAATGACCTGACCGGCTCCGAAATCAAGATCAAGAAAAACGCCAAGCGCTTGAAATTGATGGAAGCGTTCAAGAAGTCCGGCATCAAGCCGGGCTGGATGGTGCTGGACGTGCTGCCTGTACTGCCGCCGGACCTGCGTCCGCTGGTGCCGCTGGACGGCGGCCGTTTTGCGACCTCCGACCTGAACGACCTGTATCGCCGCGTGATCAACCGCAACAGCCGTCTGCGCCGTTTGCTGGAGCTGAAAGCGCCTGAAATCATTGCCCGCAATGAAAAGCGCATGCTGCAGGAAGCCGTCGACTCGCTGCTCGACAACGGCCGCCGTGGCAAGGCCATGACGGGCGCCAACAAGCGCGCACTGAAGTCGCTGGCCGACATGATCAAGGGCAAGTCAGGCCGTTTCCGCCAGAATTTGCTGGGCAAACGCGTCGACTACTCCGGCCGTTCCGTGATCACCGTGGGCCCAACACTCAAGCTGCACCAGTGCGGCTTGCCCAAGCTCATGGCGCTGGAACTGTTCAAGCCCTTCATCTTTGCGCAGCTTGAGTCGCGCGGCATCGCCACGACGATCAAGGCAGCCAAGAAGGAAGTCGAATCCGGCACGCCAGTGGTGTGGGATATCCTGGAAGAGGTGATCAAAGAGCACCCTGTGATGCTGAACCGTGCGCCTACGCTGCACCGTTTGGGCATTCAGGCCTTTGAACCCATCCTGATCGAGGGCAAAGCCATCCAGCTGCACCCGCTCGTCTGTTCGGCCTTCAATGCCGACTTCGACGGTGACCAAATGGCTGTCCACGTACCACTGTCGGTAGAAGCACAGATGGAAGCCCGCACCCTGATGCTGGCTTCGAACAACATCCTGTTCCCTGCCAACGGTGAGCCCTCCATCGTCCCGTCGCAAGACGTGGTGCTGGGCCTGTACTACACGACCCGCGACCGTACCAACGGCAAGGGCGAAGGCCTGGTGTTCTCCGACACTGGCGAAGTGCGCCGCGCATTTGACGCAGGTGAGCTTGACCTGAACGCCCGCATCAGCGTGCGCCTGACCGAGTACACCAAAGACAAGGCCACAGGCGAATTTGTGCCGTCGACCAAGCTGTGGGAAACCACGGGCGGCCGTGCACTGCTGTCCGAGATCCTGCCCAAAGGTTTGCCTTTCTCCAACATCAACAAGGCGTTGAAGAAAAAGGAAATCTCCAAGCTGATCAACGTGTCTTTCCGCAAGTGCGGATTGAAAGAGACCGTGGTGTTTGCCGACAAGCTGCTGCAGTCGGGCTTCCGCCTGGCGACAAAAGCCGGCATCTCGATCTGCATCGACGACATGCTGATCCCCAAGGAAAAGCCCGCCATCATTGCGCGCGCACAAAAGGAAGTCAAAGAAATCGAGCAGCAGTATGTCTCGGGTCTCGTGACGTCCGGCGAGCGCTACAACAAGGTGGTCGATATCTGGGGCAAGTCCGGCGACGAAGTGTCCAAGGTCATGATGGCCCAGCTTTCGAAAGAAAAAGTGCTGGACCGCAATGGCAAGGAAGTCGAGCAGGAGTCCTTCAACTCCATCTACATGATGGCCGACTCCGGCGCCCGCGGCTCTGCTGCGCAGATTCGCCAGGTCGCCGGTATGCGCGGTTTGATGGCCAAGCCTGACGGCTCCATCATCGAAACGCCGATTACCGCCAACTTCCGTGAAGGCCTGAACGTGCTGGAGTACTTTATCTCCACCCACGGCGCCCGTAAGGGTCTGGCCGATACGGCGCTGAAAACAGCCAACTCCGGCTACCTGACCCGCCGCCTTTGCGACGTGGTTCAGGATCTGGTGGTCACCGAAGAAGACTGCGGCACGCAAGAGGGTTCACTCATGCGCGCCATCGTCGAGGGCGGTGAAGTCATTGAATCGCTGCGCGACCGTATCCTCGGCCGCACGGCGGTCGAAGACATCCTGCACCCGGAAAACCGCTCGGTGCTGGCCAAGGCCGGGATTATGCTGGACGAAGACCTGATCGAAGAGCTCGAAGCAGCCGGCGTGGACGAAGTGAAAGTGCGTACTGCGCTGACCTGCGAAACCCGTTTCGGCCTGTGCGCCAAGTGCTATGGCCGAGATCTGGGCCGCGGCGGCCTCATCAACATCGGCGAAGCCGTCGGTATCATCGCCGCGCAGTCGATCGGTGAGCCCGGCACGCAGCTGACGATGCGGACCTTCCACATCGGTGGTGCCGCATCGCGCGCAGCGATTGCCTCCAGCGTCGAAGCCAAGTCCAACGGCGTGATCGGTTTCAATGCACCGATGCGCTATGTGACCAACAGCAAGGGCGAGCTGGTCGTGATCGCCCGTTCCGGCGAGATCATCATCCATGATGAGCACGGCCGCGAGCGTGAGCGCCACAAGGTGCCTTATGGCGCCACGTTGACCGTCAAGGCCGACCAGACCATCAAGGCCGGCGCCATTCTGGCCAACTGGGATCCGCTGACGCGCCCCATCATTACCGAGTTCGCCGGCAAGGTGGCCTTCGAGAATGTGGAAGAAGGCGTGACGGTTGCCAAGCAGGTCGACGATGTGACGGGTCTGTCCACCCTGGTGGTGATCGATCCGAAACGCCGCGGCGCCACGAAGGTGATCCGCCCGCAGGTCAAGCTGATTGACGCCTCCGGCCACGAAGTCAAGATCCCCGGCACCGATCACTCGGTGACGATTGGCTTCCAGGTGGGCGCGCTGGTCCAGGTGCGCGACGGCCAGGACGTGGGCCCCGGCGAAGTGCTGGCCCGTATCCCGATCGAAGGCCAGAAGACCCGCGACATTACCGGCGGTCTGCCGCGTGTTGCTGAGCTCTTCGAAGCCCGTACGCCGAAAGACAAGGGTACGCTGGCTGAAATGACCGGTACTGTGTCCTTCGGTAAAGAAACCAAAGGCAAGGTTCGCCTGCAGATCACCGACCCTGAAGGCAAGGTCTGGGAAGATCTCGTGCCCAAGGAGAAGAACATCCTGGTGCACGAAGGCCAGGTGGTCAACAAGGGCGAGTCGATTGTGGACGGCCCGGCCGACCCGCAAGACATCTTGCGCCTGCTGGGTATGGAAGAGCTGGCCCGCTACATCGTCGACGAAGTGCAGGATGTTTACCGTCTGCAGGGCGTGAAGATCAACGACAAGCACATTGAAGTGATTGTTCGCCAGATGCTGCGCCGCGTGGTCGTTGAAAACGTGGGTGATTCCAGCTACATCGCTGGTGAACAGGTCGAGCGTTCTGCCATGCTGGATGCCAACGACGCCTTGCGCGCTGACGGCAAGATTCCGGCAACGTTCAGCAACTTGCTGCTCGGTATCACCAAGGCTTCGCTGTCGACCGATTCGTTCATTTCCGCGGCTTCCTTCCAGGAAACCACCCGCGTGCTCACCGAGGCTGCCATCATGGGCAAGCGCGACGAGTTGCGTGGCCTGAAAGAAAACGTGATCGTCGGCCGCCTGATTCCTGCCGGTACCGGCATGGCCTACCACGAGGCACGCAAAGCCAAGGACCAGATGGACGATGCAGAGCGCCGTGCCATTGCTGAAGCCGAAGCGGCCGAGCTCGAAGCCATGCCCGCCGCAGCCGAAGCGGGTGGCGACAGTGCGGCTACCGAGTAAGCCAGACTGACTCCCGCGCCGCAAAAGGCGCAAGGCCCCACATCCCGCAAGGGTGTGGGGCTTTTTTTATGGGCAGGACGGCCGCCACGTGGCAATAATGCAGACGGGAATTTAAGCGAAATTTGGGTTTTGCGCATATCGGGTGTGCGTAACCAGCTATCAAAATCATAGCGTTTTCATGGTATTCAAAAGCAGCCTGCCAACTTGCCGTTTGAGCCCAAAAACAGTTAACCTCGCGGCAGTCGCCCGCCGAGCTGTCGGGTGAGTGTCAGCTCATGTCGCACCAAGGAATATCCATGCCTCTTAGCACGCTTGTTTTCGTCATTGTGTTTGCCTTGCTGGTTTTCTGGGCCGTAGGCGCCTACAACCGGCTGGTTCGGCTGAAAAACATCATTGCCAACGCTTTCGCCCAGATCGATGTGCAGCTCAAGCGCCGCTACGACCTGATTCCCAATCTGGTCGAAGCCGCCAAAAAATACCTGCAGCATGAGCAAAGCACGCTTGAGGCGGTGATGCTTGCGCGCAACCAGGCACGCGCGGCCAGCGATGCGGTGCGCAGCCGCCCTGCCAATGCCGGCGCCGTTGTGGCGCTGGCCGCTGCCGAACAGTCGCTGGACGGCAGCCTGGGGCGGCTTTTTGCCGTAGCCGAGGCCTACCCCGAACTCAAGGCCGACCAGACCATTCGTGAACTCAGCGAAGAGCTCACCAGCACCGAAAACAAGGTTGGTTTTGCCAGGCAGGCTTATAACGATGCCGTGCTGGACTACAACAATGCGCAGGGGCAGTTTCCCGCGCTGCTGATTGCCCGCACGTTTGGGTTCGCGCCTTCAGCCATGCTGCGCGCAACCGAAACACCGGCCGAGCGCCAGGCTGTGCGTGTCCAGTTCTGAAAACGTGGCCCCCACGCTTGTCACTTCGTGTACCACGCGAGGCCTTGCAGGTCGCGGCTCGCGAGACGCTTCGCCTGCGGCCCGGCAAAGCCGGTTCCGCGGTCCTGGCTGGTTTGGATCCTCTGTAAGCTGCCTGCGTGCTCCTCGGGTATTGAAGGGTGAGATGACCCGAGGGGCTGTGAATGCGCTTTTTTGAGCGCCAGGAGACAGCGCGCGGGCAGACCACGCGGCTGCTAGTGCTGTTCGGCTTGACGGTGCTTGCGCTGGTTGTGGCCGTCAATGCCGCGCTGGCGCTCACCTGGCGTCTCGTGGCCTCCGGCTTCAGTGGCTACCCCGGCTACTTCTTTGCGGTCAACACGGGCATGACCCTGCTGTTCGTGTTTGGCGGCTGGTGGCTGGAAACCTCTGCGCTGAAGGGCGGCGGTGAGAAGCTGGCGCGCCGTGCGGGTGCCCGGGAAGCCTGGCCAGCCAGCCGGGAGGCCGAACAAAAGCTGTGCAACATCGTGAGTGAGCTGGCTATTGCCGCCAGCATGCGGCCGCCCCAGGCCATGGTGCTCGACCGGGAAGAGGGCATCAATGCGTTTGCCACCGGCTGGGATGAGGACGACTCGGTGGTGGCGGTAACGCGCGGTGCACTGGAGTACCTGACACGCGACGAGCTGCAGGGCTTGGTGGCGCATGAATTCAGCCATATACGCGAAGGCGATACGCGTCTGAACATGCGGCTGGCCGGTATGGTGTTCGGGCTTGAGATGGTCTTCAACCTCGGACGCAGCATGTGCGCGCAGAACGACAGCGGCGGGCGTTCTTTCCTTGCCTTGCCCGGCTTTGCCATCATGACCACAGGCTCGCTCGGATGGCTTGCGGGGCGTGCACTGAAGGCGGCGGTGTCGCGCCAGCGCGAGTTCCTGGCAGATGCGCGAGCCGTGCAGTTCACGCGCAGCAAGGATGGCCTGGGTGGCGTGCTGCGCAAGGTGGCAGGCCAGCAGGCGCAGGGGCTGATGCCGCGCAGCGTGCACCCGGCCGTGCAGCACATGCTGCTGGTGGGCCTCCGTGCAGATACCCATTGGTTTGCCAGCCATCCGCCGTTGGCTGAGCGCATCCGCCGCATCTATGGCCGGTCAATGGAGGCGCTTCCCACGCAGCGTGATGATGAAATGCCAACGCGACCGGACGCCATTTTCTAGATTCGCCATGGCAGCAATAACTTTCCAATAAGCACATCGCCATTAGGTTGAACGGCAGGGCCCCAGCTGCTGCCGAGTACTGGATACTCCCTATAGGGTGCAGAGGGCGCCACGTTAAATTGTCAGTTGAAAAGGCGGCTGCCCAAAACGATAGGAGAACCTATGAGAACGTTACGTCTTCCAATATCCAGGAGGCTCAAGCGCCTTGCGCTGCCTTTGCTCTGCCTTGCGCTCGCCCCCATGGCGCATGCGCAAGACGCCGGCACCAAAGAAACGCTTTACGCCAGGGGTCTGGCGGCAACCTGTGCAAACTGTCACGGTACCAATGGCAAAGTGGTTCAGGGTTCCGCGGTCACCTCACTTGCAGGCCTCGACAAGGGTTACATCGTTGCGCAGATGAATGCCTTCAAGGCCGGCACGCGGCCCGCCACGGTGATGCACCAGATCAGCAAGGGTTTCAATGATGCGCAGATCGAGTCGCTGGCCACCTACTTTGCTGCACAGAAGAAGTAAGGAAAAGACACCATGAATACGCCTCTTCACTCCCCTTCGTTAGCAGGCTTCAGGCGCCGCTCTTTCCTGCAGTCAACGGCAGCCCTGGGTTTGCTAGGGCTGGCCGGCGGCGCCAGCACCGCTGAACCGTCCAAGGCCAGGGTTGTGGTGATTGGCGGCGGCTACGGCGGCGCCACGGCTGCCAAATATGTGCGCCTGCTGTCGGACAACAAAATCGACGTGGTGCTGATCGAGCCGCAGGACGCCTTTATCTCCTGCCCCATCTCCAACCTCGTGCTCAGCGGCGGCAAGCAGATCGGCGACATTACGACGTCTTATGCAGGCCTGTCGCGCAACCACGGCATCACCGTGGTGAAAGACTACGCCAGCGCCATCGACACCGTGAAGAAAACCGTCACGCTGGCTCGCGGCGCCACCATCGCGTATGACAAGCTGGTGGTCTCGCCCGGTGTGGAGCTGATATTCGGCAGCATAGAGGGCCTGAAGGCCGCCAACGACTCGGGCCGGATCCTGCAGGCCTGGAAGGCCGGTGCGGAAACCCTCGCGCTGCGCCGGCAGCTGGAGGCCATGCCTAACGGTGGTGTATATGCCATCACCATTCCCGAAGCACCTTACCGCTGCCCACCCGGCCCGTACGAACGCGCCAGCGTCATTGCTGGCTATTTCAAGGCCGCCAAACCGCGCAGCAAGGTGCTCATCCTTGATGCCAATCCGGACGTCACATCCAAAGGGCCGCTCTTCAAGAAAGTATGGGCCGAGCAGTACAAAGGCATCATCGAATACCGCGGCCAGCACAAGGCCACCGCGGTTGACGCCAAAGCCGGGATCATCAAGTTCGATGTGCAGGACGATGTCAAGGCCAACGTGCTGAATGTGCTGCCTTCCATGCGTGCCGGCACGATTGCCGTGCAGGCGAGCCTCAACAACCAGGCCAACAACCGCTGGTGCGGCGTGAATTACCTGACGTTTGAATCCACTGCCGCAAAGGATGTGCATGTGCTCGGCGACTCCATTCAGGTCGCGCCCGCCATGCCCAAGAGCGGCCACATGGCCAACAACCACGGCAAGGTGGCGGCCGCCGCGATCGTGGCCCAGCTCTCGGGCTGGGACGTCAACCCCGCGCCCATGCTCACCAATACCTGCTACAGCTTTGTCGACAACAAGAATGTGATCCATGTGGCCAGCGTGCATGAGTATGTGGTGGCAGAGAAAACTTTCAAGGCGGTAGCCGGCTCCGGCGGCGTCAGCGCCGGGCCTACCGAACTTGAGGGCGTCTACGCGCTGAACTGGGCCAGCAATATCTGGGCAGATAGTCTCAGTTAGCCCCCACGGTCGTTCGCTTCGCGTAACTCCCTGCCCCCCGAGGGGGCCGCTGCGCCTGCGGTCCGGCAAAGCCGGTCCCGCGGCCCCAGCTTGCAATTCGGAGTGGCACAGCGGGGACTTGCTACTGGTCTAATACAGGTTGCCGTCCCCTTCGGGCGGTATCCGTGAGACAAATGCAAGACAACCCGACCCAAGTCCCCCTGTGGCGCCAGCTGCAAGGGGCTGCCTCCCTGCTAATGGCTGTTCGTGACGGCCAGTCCATGACCGCCGCGCTGGAAGATGTGGACGCCGCGTTGCGGCCCGGCGTTCAGGCGCTGGGTTTTCACACCCTGCGCTGGCTGGGCCGCGCCGAGGCCTTGCGCCAGCAACTGGCGCGCCGCCCGCCGCCGCCTGAGGCCGACGCCTTGCTATGCGTGGCGCTGGCATTGATCTGGACGGAACATGGCGCCCCCTACACCGCGCACACGCTCGTTGACCAGGCTGTGGAAGCCGCCAAGCATGGGGATGCCACGCAGCACCAGGCCAGTTTCATCAACGGCTGCCTGCGCCGGTTCTTGCGCGAACGCGAGGAGCTGGTGGCACGCACCGAGAAAAGCCCGCAGGCCGTGTGGAACCATCCCCAGTGGTGGATAGACCGGGTGCGCAAGGATCACCCCGGGGACTGGCAGGCCATACTGCAGGCCAACAATACCCAGGCACCGCTGATCTTGCGCATTAATGAGCGAAAAACGACTCAAGCCCAATACCAGCATGCGCTGGCAGCTATCAATATTGAAGCAACACCGGTCGGCAGGCATGGTGTCATCCTCGCCCGTGCGCAGGCCGTTAGCTCGTTGCCGGGCTTTGCGGAAGGGCATTTTTCGGTTCAGGACGCCGCGGCGCAGCTGGCTGCGCCTTTGCTTCTGGATGATTTGAAAGCCGAGGGCGGTGAAGCCGGGAGGTTGAAAGTGCTGGATGCCTGTGCTGCACCGGGCGGCAAAACCGCTCACCTGCTTGAACTGACCGATTGCGACGTGACAGCGCTGGACATTGATGCGCGCCGCTGCGAGCGCGTGAAGCAGAATCTGCACCGCCTGGGTCTGCAGGCTGACATACGTGTCGGCGATGCCGGCCAGCCTGATTCCTGGTGGGATGGGCAGGCATTCGACGCGATCCTGCTGGACGCGCCCTGTACCGCTTCGGGCATCGTGCGGCGCCACCCGGATGTACGCTGGCTGCGCCGGCCCACGGACATCGCCCAATTGGCCGGCATCCAGGCGCATCTGCTGAAAACGCTCTGGCTTTTGCTCAAGCCCGGCGGGCGCCTGCTGTATTGCACCTGTTCAGTTTTTCGCGCGGAAGGCGACAACCAGATACAAACGTTTCTTACGCACCACACCGACGCCTTATTAAAGCCTTCGCCGGGGCATTTGCTCCCCCAAAGTGGCGTCGGAGCGACGGTCTTCCCGGACAATTTGATGCGTGAACACGACGGTTTCTATTACGCCCTCCTTGAAAAGCGCAGCCGCTGACAGCTGGCGGCGTGCGGTGGGCATCGTGGGGCGTTTTCTGCCGGGACTGTGCCTTTGCATCGCGATGGCCGCACCGGGATCGGCGTCGGCCACCGAGATCACGCAGCTGCGCGTGGAGCGCGGTGACGATGGTGTTCACCTGTCTGCRCAGGTCCGGTTTGAGCTTCCGGCGGTCGTGGAAGACGCCCTGCTCAAGGGGATCCCGATGTTTTTTGTGGTCGAAGCCGACATTTACCGCGACCGCTGGTACTGGACGGACCCGCGCGTGGCCAGTGCGGCCCGCACCGTTCGCCTGGCTTACCAGCCATTGACCCGCCGCTGGCGCGTCAACATTGCTTCGGGCCTCATCACCAGTTCGGCGGGCCTGCGCGCCACACTGAACCAGAATTACGAGACCCTTCCCGAGGCCCTGTCTGCCATCCAGCGCGTGGCGCGCTGGAAAATCGCCGATGCGGCCGAGGTTGACCCCGACGCCGCCCACAAGCTTGATTTCAGTTTCAGGCTCGACCTGACGCAGCTGCCGCGCCCCTTCCAGATCGGGGTAGCCGGGCAAAAAGACTGGAATATCTCCGCGCAGGTCAGGGAGCGGCTGAAACTGGAGCCCGCCACGCCTGTGGTC